>JAAYXX010000402.1 GCA_012515695.1 Chloroflexota bacterium | reverse complement strand
CCAGGACGCGCTGTAGCACATCCTCTGGAATCTCCCGTGCCTGGTAAGAGCGCACGCTGTAGCGGGTGCGGATCAGCTCGTGGAAATCCATAGAAAAACCTCCCCAGGATAGTCTTGCAGAAACCCAATCAAGTGACGCTATCACAACGCACATTTTACGCAAGACAGAGAGAATAGCAACGAGACCCGCGAGCATAGGCGCTTCGCATAGTCACAAGGCGAGTGTAGTGCTATCGGCGGAAAGTTGTTCATCAAAGAGGAAATACGCTATGCGAATTGCCCGACGCTATCTCGATTTGGCAACCTGCTGAACTAGGTTACAATAGTTTACGTAATGGGCGAGGTGCCTGTTGGCGAAAGAACTGGGGAATGGCAAGTAGGTGAGGGAGCGCCTGCCAGATGTGGCAGGTCGCCACCATAGTATAATGACGCAGTTTCCCAATGCGGAGGGTAGCATTCGTGGCTAATAAAGCAGTCGTTGGCGTGGATCTGGGAGGGACGAGCCTGGCAGCGGCAGTGGTCGATCCCGAGAGTGGGGAGATACTGGGTGAAACCCGGCTCAAGACGCAGCCCGAACTGGGCGCGCTGGGGGTGACCGAACGTATCCATCGCGCTATTGTGCAGTCCATCAAGAAGGCTGGTCTCAAGAAGAAGCAGGTATTGGGGGTGGGGGTAGGCGTCCCCGGTCCCGTCAATCCCCATACCGGCACTGTGGTTAATTGCGCCAACCTGGGTCCTACCTGGGATGGATTTCCCCTGCAACAAGAACTGGCCTCGCTGCTGGAGAAATTGCCGGTCACTATCGATAACGATGTGAACGTGGGAGCTGTAGGGGAGCACACGTTCGGCGCAGGGCAGGGCAGCAGCGATATGTTGGCAATCTTCGTGGGGACCGGCATTGGCGGGGGCGTGATCATTGGCGGCAAGCTCTATCCCGGCTTGCGCAACTCCTCCGGGGAAGTCGGGCATATGGTCATTGCTGAGGGCGGGGCGGTCTGTGGTTGCGGCGGCCACGGGCACGCGGAGGCATTGGCCAGCCGGACAGCCATCGAGCGCTACATTCGCGAGTCTCTCGCGGCTGGGAGAGAAAGCATTGTGCCCGCACTGCTGGAGAAAGCTGGCCGTGACAGCATCACCTCCGGGATTATCGGCGAGGCCTGGGACGCAGGGGACCAGGTAACGAGGGAGGCGGTACAACGCGCGCAGTACTACCTCGGTATCCTGATCTCGGCCTGCGTCAACCTGCTCGACCCCGAGATCGTAGTGCTTGGCGGCGGGGTACTGGAGCGCATGGGCGAGGAATACCTCCCGCCAGTGCGAGAAGCCGCGCAGCAACATTACATAAATAAGAGCGAGGCCGACCGCGTACGCATCGTTCGCGCTACGCTAGGGGACTATTCCGGGGCCATCGGCGCAGCCATTCTCGCACAGCAGCGACTCGGCTAGGTTTCTGCTGCCTCGTCTTGGTTATCGTCGTCCATACTTTCCATCCGCCTGCTGGCCTCTATCGGCGACAGGCCATAGGTCTCGACCATGTCGCTCAACCGCTCTTCGTCTGTCTGCCAGGCATACACCACGCGGGTGGTATCGGGGTGCTGGTGGCCAAGCAGGGCGGCGACCCATTCGAGTGGCATTCCTTCGTCTAATAAGTCCTGGGCGCGCCGGTGGCGCAGGGAATGAGGAGAGGTATTGTCATACAATCCTTCTGCTTTGGCCGCCGTCTTGACCAGCAACCAGGCGTGGCGAGGAGTGAGAGCCGATCCCTTGTCGCGTCCGTGCGAGACGAACAGCGGGGCGTAGGCGCCATCGTCGCGTTCTCGGGTATAGGCGCGGATAAAGCCGCGTGTCTCTTCGCTGAGAAACACCGTGCGCGGCTTGCCGTTCTTGGTACGAGTCAGGCGCACCTTGCGGGCACGACCATCCAGCACATCCTCCCGTGTCAGAGCCAGGGCCTCACTAATGCGCATGCCCGTATCATACAGAATAGCCATCAACGCCCGATTGCGTAACAAGGCCAGGCGGCGTGCTCCCGGCTTCTCGGGGAGAGGCTGGCGCGCATAATGAGTCAACACCTTTAACGCTTCGGGGTCTACCTGCCGCTGCTGATAGCCTTGGCGTCGCTGACCCCGGCCCTGGTCAATCCTGCGGATCATGCGATCAAAGGAAACACCTGTCGGAAGCAACTCGCGCAGATCAAGCCAGTTCATCAGCCTTTTAGCGGCCACCATGTAGGTGCGTGCAGTCCGGGTCATGGACAGCGCGTTGTTGTCGCCGGGGCGGGCGCGTGGATCAGGGTACGCCTCACGCAGCCAGCGCCCAAAAGCGGAGAGGGTCTCTTCCGCCAAGCTGGCAATTGGAAAGGGGTCCAGCGTGTCCGCGGCTGGATAGTTGCCCGCGTTGATGTGCAGGAACCGGATGAACGCGTTGATCCCGTGCTGATAGGTGCGCTTGCTCAAGGGACTAAGCTCCAGGTCCAGCAGCATGTGTTGAGCCGCCTCATTGATTG
>JAAYXX010000401.1 GCA_012515695.1 Chloroflexota bacterium | reverse complement strand
CGGCATGTACGCGCCGACGGCCGATGTCTTTGCGGGGTTGGCCTATGTGCCTGTCGAGCATAGCGCCGTTGGCACAGAGATCGGGATCATGATCCGCGACAAGGTAAAGGCAGCCCACATCGTGAAAAAGCCCTTCTACGTTCCCAGCTATCGCAGATGACGCCCGCGTGTCGGCCCATCTGGCCGGATATTAACGCTGTGTGCCATCGCGTGATTTGCGCCGACACTTGAATTGATGCAACATACGGAGACTTGCAATCAAACGCGGGCAACCGCGAAATCAGAAGGATGATAGGAGACGAAGCCATGGCCATAAAAGTCGATCCGAGGTGCCGCTACACCAAGGCGCATGAGTGGGTGCGCGTGGAGGGCGAATACGCCTACACGGGCATTACCGATTATGCTCAACAACAATTGAGCGACATCGTTTTCGTGGAGGTTCCAGAGATCGGAGACACCTTTAGCAAAGGCGAGGTTTTCGGGGTGGTCGAGTCAGTCAAAGCGGCCTCCGATTGCTATATGCCCATCGGCGGGGAAATCGTCGAGGTGAATGAGGAACTGGAAGACAGTCCCGAATTGGTTAACAGGGACCCCTATGGTGATGGTTGGTTCGTCAAGTTCATCGTAGAAGACCCTGACGAATTGGAAGGGTTGATGGACGCGAAAAAGTACACGGAATATGTCCGTCGTACTATGGAAGAGGGAGAACACTAAATGACTTTTATTCCCCATACGGCCGCTGAAATGCAAGAGATGCTGGCGCGGATTGGGGTAGAGAACCTGCGGGAGTTGTTCGAGGACATCCCGGAGCGTTATCGGTTTCCGAGCATCAGCCTGCCCAGGCCCGCTTCGGAGATCGAGATCATGGCCGAGTTGCGCCAGTTGTCAGAGATGAACTCTGATGTGGATCATATGGCGTGTTTCCTTGGGGCAGGGGCTTATCACCACTATATTCCCAGCGTGGTGGGCCATATCCTGGGACGATCCGAGTTCTACACGGCCTATACGCCCTACCAGCCAGAGGTGAGCCAGGGAACCTTGCAGAGCATTTTCGAGTATCAGACGATGATCTGCGAGTTGACCGGCATGGAAGTGAGCAATGCGTCTCACTATGATGGGGCGACTGCGGTGGCCGAGGCGGTGATTATGGCCCTCAGCGTGGCGCGTGGTCGGCGCGACAAGGTGGTGTTGTCGCCGACGGTGCATCCCGAATACCGGGAGACGGTGCGCACGTACATGCAGGGCGTCGAGTTGGAGATTGTGGGGGATGACCGGCTGGAAAACGACCTGCCAGCCCTGGCCTCCCTGATCGACGACAACACCGCCTGTGTGGTTGTGCAGAACCCTGATTTCCTGGGGCGCATCGCTGATCTGACCGCTCTGGCGGAAACTGCCCACGCGCATAAGGCGCTGCTGGTCGTGGTCTGTAACCCCATTTCGCTGGGCATGCTCAAGACGCCGGCGGCCTATGGGGCGGATATCGCCTGTGGCGAGGGGCAGCCCCTGGGCATCCCCCTGAACTTTGGGGGGCCTTATCTGGGCTTTTTCGCGTGCAAGCAAGAGCAGGTGCGACGCATGGCGGGGCGGCTGGTCGGCCAGACGCTCGACGCGCGCGGGGAGCGGGGGTATGTATTGACCCTGTCCACACGCGAGCAGCACATCCGCCGCGAGCGGGCCACGTCCAACATTTGCACGAACCAGGGCTTATTGACGCTGGCGGCGTGTGTCTATCTGGCGGCGCTGGGCAAGTGCGGTTTGCGGCAGGTGGCTAACCTGTGCTACCAGAAGGCGCACTATGCCGCAAAGCAGATCGCCGCGCTGGACGGGTTCGAGGTGGATATGCGCGCTCCCTTCTTCCACGAGTTTGTGGTGAAATGCCCGGCGCCAGTCAGGACAGTGAACGATTTGCTGTTGGAGCATGGCATTCTGGGGGGCCTGGACCTGGGCACGGTCTATCCCGAGTTGGAGAACCACATGCTGCTGTGTGTGACAGAGATGAACAGCGCGGAGGAGATCAACGACCTGGTTGACGTGCTGGGGGAGGGATGGTCATGACAGAGCCGGTAATCTATGAGTTGAGCGTGCCGGGCCGCTGTGCTGCCCACCTGCCCGAAGTGGACGTGCCGGTCAGCGAGCTACCTCCCGACGCGCTGTTGCGGGACGACCTCAACCTGCCCGAAGTGAGCGAGATTGACCTGGTGCGGCATTTTGTGCATCTCTCCCAGTTCAACTATGGCGTGGATGTGGGGTTTTATCCGCTAGGCTCCTGCACGATGAAGTACAACCCCAAGGTGAACGAAGACGCGGTCCGCCTGCCGGGATTCACCGCGACACACCCCTATCAGCCCGAGGACACGATCCAGGGGAACCTGCGGCTGATGTACGAGCTGCAAGAGTTTCTCAAGGCGTTGAGCGGTTTCGACGCGGTGAGCTTGCAGCCCGCGGCGGGGGCGCATGGCGAACTGGCGGGCGTGTTGATGATGCGCGCCTACCATCTCGCGCACGACGACCCGGAGCGCAAGGTTATCCTGATCCCCGATTCGGCGCACGGGACGAACCCGGCCTCTACGGCGATGGCGGGGTTTGAGGTGGTCGAACTGAAATCCGACGAGCGGGGCAATGTGGACCTGCAAGACCTCAAGGCCAACCTGAGCGACAGGGTCGCGGGGATGATGCTAACCAACCCCAACACGCTGGGCCTGTTCGACGAGAACCTGCTCGAGATCACGCGGCTGGTGCATGAGGCGGGCGGGTTGATGTACGGCGACGGCGCCAATTTCAACGCGCTGATGGGCATTGCCCGGCCCGCAGAGTTGGGCTTTGACGTGATGCATTTCAACCTGCACAAGACCTTTTCCACGCCGCATGGCGGGGGCGGCCCTGGTTCCGGGCCGGTGGGCGTGGTGCAGGCGTTGGCCGATTTCCTGCCTGGCCCCATCGTGATGACCGAAGATTACCTGTTCGACGCGAATACGGGCGAACTGGTGGACGACTCGTTCGGGTGGGAGGAATCGCCCGATCTGTCGGACGAGCACCTGTATGAGGGAACCTGGTACTACCTGGACATGCCGCCCGCCTCGATTGGCCGGACCAAGTCCTTCTATGGACATTTTGGCGTCCTGGTGCGGGCGTACACCTACATTCGCATGTTGGGTGCCAGCGGTCTGCGCGAATCGGCCGAGGCGGCGGTGCTGAACGCCAACTATTTGCAGTCTATTCTCAAGGAACTCTACCCGTTGCCCTATGATCGGACCTGCATGCACGAGTTTGTCATTGAGGGCCGGGTAGAAGGCGCGCCCGACATCAGAGCGTTGGATATCTCCAAGCGGCTGATAGACTATCATTTTCATCCGCCGACCAACTATTTCCCGTTGATCGTGCCGGAGGCGCTAATGATCGAGCCTACCGAGACCGAATCCAGGCGCACGCTGGACAGCTTTGCCGAGGCGATGCGCCGGATCGCCCAGGAGGCGCGGGAGAACCCGCAGCTCTTGCACGATGCGCCGACGTCTACGCCCGTGGGCAGGCTGGATGAGGTGCGGGCGGCCCGCCACCTGATCTTGCGGTGGCAGCCAGAGGATGCGCGGGAGGGGTAGCCCTGCCCGTAACCCGCCGCGAACGGAAATGGAAAGCAGAACAGGCATGCATACAACGGGAGTCGCCGATCAACGGACGATTCCCGTTGCTCTCTTGGAAAGAACAAGATGCTGTATCTGGTAGCGACACCAATTGGCAATTTGGGGGATATCACCCTGCGCGCCCTGGAAACGCTCAAGAGCGTGGATGTGATCGCCAGCGAGGACACGCGTAAGACCGGGCGGCTCTTGCAACATTTTGACATCAAAAAGCCGCAGCTTGCATTTCACGAGTATAACGAAGAGCAGGCAGGTGCCAGGATACTGGCCTTGCTGCAAGAGGGTAAATCGGTGGCGGTGGTAACGAACGCGGGCACGCCGGGCATCTCGGACCCCGGCTATTCGCTGGTGCGGCTGGCTATCGCGCACGATCTGGAAGTAACCATGATCCCTGGCCCCGCCGCGCTGATTATGGCCGGGGTGTTGTCGGGGTTGCCGCTGCACAGCTTTACCTTTCGCGGGTTTGTGCCGCGCAAACAGGGGGCGCGCCGCAAATTCTTCCAGGCCGATGCGGATTCCCCCTATACCCTGATCTACTACGAAAGCCCCTACCGGGTGTTGGCGTCGTTGGCGGACGCGCTGGCGGTGTTTGGCGACAGGCCCGCCGCTTTGGCGAACGACCTGACCAAGCTGTATGAAAAAGTATGGCGGGGGAGCCTGTCCGAGATTCTGGCCGAAGTGCAGCAGGTGAAGCAGCAGGGAGAGTATGTGCTGGTGATCGCCGGGCGGGAAGAGGATCAAGATGGCCGGGAGTGACCAGGCGTCCGCCGTTCAGGTGGTGGTGTCTGCTGTGCAGGGCAGCTCGAAATACCGCTATGTGGCCGAGGATGTTATCGCGCATATTGCCGCGCGCGAGTTGGCGAACCGGCGCAACACCAAGGAGGCCATCAAGGCCACCAAGAACAAGCTGCATCAGGTGGGCGCGGCCTATATGCCCCAGCGGGCCACGTATGACCGCTGGCTGGCCGAGTTGCGGCAGGCCGCGGGGGACGAGGCCGCCTTACGCGAGCGGTGCGCCGAGATTATGCGCCAGCACGCCTCGACCCAAGAGCGGTTGCCCATCCTGGGGGAGTTGTACGGCGAGGTGTCGCGTCGCATTGGGGCGATTCATTCGGTGATGGATGTGGCCTGTGGGTTCAACCCGCTGGCAATCCCCTGGATGTCGCTGGCGCCGGACGCTGTCTACTATGCCTACGATATGTACCTGGACCTGGCCGAGTTCTTGCAGGGCTTTATCGCTCTCGTGGGGGTGCGGGGGGAAGCGCGGGCGATAGACGTCAGCCAGGGAGTGCCCCAGCAAGAGGTGCAGGTGGCCTACTTGCTCAAGGCGATCCCCTGCCTGGAGCAACTGGACAAGGCGGTGGGGTTGCGCCTGTTGGAGAGCATTCCGGCGCGGCACCTGCTGGTCTCTTTTCCGGTGGCAAGCCTGGCGGCACGGACAAGGGAATGCTGGACTATTACGCGGCCCATTTTGCGGAACTGGTGCAGGACAGGCAGTGGAGGGTTGAGCAACTGGTTTTCGCAACCGAGTTGGTCTACCTGGTTCACAAGGATCAAGCGCGCCCATAGGCGGGCGCAGACGGGACAGAAAGGAGCCGTATGAAGCGATCACAGATTTCTGCTGCTCTGGCTTCGCTGGCGGGTTATACGTTGGATGATGCGCTGGAAACCATGCGTCAGCTCGGTTTCGAGAATGTGGGTCTGCTGGCCGCTGCTGGCTCGCGCAATGCGGTGGGGGTGTTGCCCGGCTTTTTCTGGAACGAATGTAGCATGGAAGAGCGGAGCACGCTGCGCGACAAGCGGCGCACTTTTGGTCGGGTGGCTGTCCATGCCCCGTTTGCCGACCTGCCGTTGCTGTCCTATTGCGCCGAGGTACGCAGGCTCTCGCAGTTGATGGTGCAGTCAGCCATCGAGGGGGCGGCGTTCCTAGAGGCCGAGAGTGTGACCATTCACCTGGAGACGGCCCAGTTCCAATCCCTGGAGACTGGCTGGGCCGGGCTGGTCGAGGTGGGGCAGGGGGTGGGCAAGTATGCCGCTCTGTTCGGTCTCAAGGTTGGCGTGGAGACTGGTTTCCCCCCCGACCCGGACGATTTTGTGCGGTTGATTCAGGCGATTGATCGGCCCAATGTGGGCGCGACGCTGGATTTGGGGCACTCGGCGGTGGCGAACACGCGCCATCTGGCGGGCACGCCGGAAGGGGTGACGCAGGCGAATGAGAATGTGCTGCGGACGATCTATGGCCTGGGGGACAAGCTGTTCCACGTGCACCTGCACGATGTGCGCTATGAAGATTGGCGCGATCATCGCGAGCCGGGCACGGGCATTCTGGATATACCGCGCATCATAGCGGCGCTGGACGAGATCGGCTATACGCGGCTGCTCGAGCTGGAATTGGAGGAGGAGCAGCGCGAGGATGCGCTGTATAGCTCGCGGGTGCATCTGGAAGGGCTGGCGACGGATGGGGGAGATACGAGCGAGGACAAGCCCTCATCCACGCCCTAGGGGCGCACCTTGGGGGCAGGGGGCGAGGTCTCTCCCATTGGACCGTTGCCATCGTTGGCTAATGGCACTAACATTTGTTTGTCACGGCCAGCAGATCACCCACACCACCCTCACCCCCGGCTCCTACGGAGCCGCACGGCTGAAAGCCGCACTCTCCCAGGGGGCGAGGGCGGCATGTATGCCGGTGGCATATTGCCGCGCTTACCGCCTTCTCCCCCCGGGAGAAGGCGGCAT
>JAAYXX010000400.1 GCA_012515695.1 Chloroflexota bacterium | reverse complement strand
TGCCGCAGGCGCCCTTGCCTTGGAGACCAGGGGCACTATATAATCTGCGAAGAACACCAGTATTGCCAAATACCTGATAGCCAATTACATATGACATTATCCTGATACCATCTCCAAACAGGACAAAAATGTCCTAGAAAGGACCCATCAGCAGACGTGAGTATTCCAGATTACCAAACCATCATGCTACCATTGCTGCAATTTGCTGGTGATGGAAGGGAGCACTCGTTACGGGAAACTATTGAGATTCTCGCTGACAAGTTCCGCCTATCCGAAAAGGAGAAGAGGGAACTATTGTCCAGCGGCCAGCAGGCCGTCTTTGACAATCGCGTGGGCTGGGCACGTACCTAACTAAAAAAGGCTGGGCTGCTCGAATCAACGCGCAGGGGCTACTACAAGATCACTGAGCGCGGGTTGACAGTTCTGCAGCAGAAACCATCGCGAATCGACGCATCATATCTCATACAATTCCCCAGCTTTCTCGAGTTCCAAAGACCCCAAAAAGATCAAGACCTGCCTCAGCTCAAAGAAACGGATGAAACGCAGACACCCGAAGAGGCGATTGAAGCAGCCTACCAGAGCGTTCGGCAAGGGTTGGCAACGGAACTGTTACAGACAATCCAAAGCTGTTCGCCCACCTTTTTCGAGGGATTGGTGGTTGACCTGCTTATCAAGATGGGATACGGTGGAACCCGTAAGGATGCGGGACAGGCCATCGGGCGAAGCGGAGATGGCGGAATTGACGGCATTATCAAGGAGGACCGGCTAGGCTTGGACATCGTCTACATCCAGGCCAAACGCTGGGATGGCACTGTGGGGCGGCCCGATATCCAGAAATTCGCCGGGGCGCTGCAGGGGCAGCGAGCACGAAAGGGCGTCTTTATCACAACATCGTCTTTCAGTGAAGAAGCCAAATCGTACGTATCCTACATAGACAGCAAGATCGTGCTAATCGATGGTGACACACTGGCGCACTTGATGATCGACTATAACATCGGCGTAACGACTGTCGGCACGTACGAGATAAAACGTGTAGATACCGACTATTTCACCGAGGATGGATGAACGCCACATGACAAACTCGCGACAGTTGATAGACGGTCTACTGCGGGGCAGACAGGGGGAGCGAGTGGGCCACTATGACGGCCCCTGGCCTGACACGCTGGCCGCCTGGGTGGCGCAAGGCTACCCCATGCGCCGCGTGCACAAAGAGGCGGGCGAAACCCGCTGGGACGAGGACGGCCGCCGGACGCCGGTGGAGACTGCCGGAGAATACCTTGAGCCGGTCCCCTTTGCCGAGCATTTCAACATTGATGTGGTCGGCGCCGGGGGGTGGTTCGAGTGGGAGCCTCTGCGCGGCTATGACGAGCTGCTGCAAGAGACGGACGAATGGGTGATTCGCCGCAACGGGGCAGGCGCGACCACCCGCACCATGAAGCACAAGGTCGGCATGGTCGAACACCTGGACTTTCGCATGAACTCGCGCGCGGTCTGGGAGCGCGACTATCGCCCCCACCTGCTAGAGCTGGACCCCGCCCGCTATGACGCCGAGGCCGTCGCTCACACCCGGCGGCGACTAGCCGCGTTGCGCCGGGCCGGGGTCTGGAGCTATTACCTGCACCAGTTCGTCTGGCAGAACCTCAGCCAAAGCCTGGGCGAGGCCGTGCTGTTCGAGAGCCTGCTGCTCGACCCGGATTGGATTCGCGATTTCAACCGGGTATACACCGACTTTTACATCACGCACTATGCCTACCTGTTCGAGACGGCGGGCCTGCCCGACGGCATCTTTTTCTGCGACGACCTGGGGTACAAGAATGGGCTGTTCGCCTCGCCCAAGGTGCTGGGCGACCTGATCTTTCCCTTCTACCGCGAGATGGTGGACTTGTTCCACAGCTATGACCTGCCCGTGATTTTCCACACTTGCGGGGGCATCGCCAAGGCCATGCCGCTAATTATCGAGGCGGGCTTTGATGCGATCAACCCCATCGAGCGCAAGGCTCTGGGCAATGACCCGTTCGCCTTTGCCGAGCAGTATGGTGACCGAATCGCCCTGACCGGCGGCATAGACGTGCGCGTCTACGAGACGAACGACAAGGAGATCATCCGGCGCGAGGTGGCCGAGTTTGTCCAGGGGATGAAGGCGCGCGGGGCGCGATTGATTGCCGCCGCCGACGCCGGAATACCCAGCACCGTGCGCTATGATACCTACTGCTACGCCGTGGAGGTGCTCCGCGAGCATTGGACATATTAGCCTCGCTGAAAGCATGACCAAGCGCCCCGCACAACCCGCGTTGCGCGAGACACGCAAAACGAAAGGGGAAAGCAATGCAAGCGGTCATTATCTATTGGTCAAAAACGGGCAACACAGAGAAGGTGGCCCTGGCTATTCAAGAAGGGTTGCAAGAGGCGGGCGCTGATGTGAACATCAAACGGGTCGAGGAAGCCG
>JAAYXX010000399.1 GCA_012515695.1 Chloroflexota bacterium | reverse complement strand
CGGCATGTATGCCGCTTTCTCCCAGGGGGAGAAGGCGTTTGGCGCGGCAGCATGCCGCCCTCGCCCTCTGGGAGAGGGAGCGGCTCCGCGGGAGCCGAGGGTGAGGGCCGGAGGCATCGGGCTAATGTAAAATAAAATGCATTCAAGTGCATTATACAGCATAAACCCGTTTGAACGGGTTTCCTTTTTCCGCAGCCTGGGACCTTCATTCCCAGGCGGGGCAGTCCCAGGCTGGGCACTGGCGTAAAATAAGAACAAATTTTCTATTCCCCAACCCAAATATGACACCCTCTGACAGGTAATTGTGTTATACTCGTGACGTTGAATGCTGGTAGAGAGGAATGGCTATGCATCAAGACGAGATCGTGATTCGCGGTGCCAGGGAGCACAACCTACAGGACGTTGACATCACTCTACCGCGCCTGAAGCTGGTTGTGCTGACCGGGGTTTCCGGCAGTGGCAAGTCTTCCCTGGCTTTCGACACACTGTACGCCGAAGGACAACGACGCTATGTAGAGTCATTGTCCGCCTACGCCCGGCAGTTCATCGGGCAGATGGAAAAGCCCAAGGTGGACTATATCGGCGGCCTCAGCCCGGCCATCGCCATCGAGCAAAAGGCGGTCAGCAAGAATCCCCGCTCGACAGTAGCCACCGTCACCGAAATCTATGATTACCTGCGGGTGCTATACGCCCGCGTCGGCACGCCCCATTGCCCCCAATGTGGCCGCGAAGTACACGCCCAGTCAGCACAAGAGATCGTGGAGCAGGTGGCTGCCCTGCCGCCCGGAACGCGTTACCAGATTCTCGCCCCCCTGGCGCGCAACCGCAAGGGCACATTCCAGGACGTTCTCGCCCAGGCCAAGGCCGACGGCTTTGCCCGCGTGCGGGTGAACGGTCAGGTGCTCAGCCTGGAAGACAAGATCGTCCTGGACAAGAAAAAGAAGCACGACATCGAACTGGTGGTAGACCGGCTGGCCGCCCCCGCCGAGGGAGAAGGGCCGCTGGACGCCTACCTGACTCGCCTGACCGACTCGATCGAGACGGCTCTGCAACTGGGCGAGGGGTTGGTGATCATTGACCGGGGCAACGGCGAGGACTGGCTGCTGTCTGAACAGAACTCGTGCCCGGATTGCGGCATCAGCTTCCCCGAACTATCCCCGGCCATGTTCAGCTTTAACTCGCCCCTGGGCATGTGCCCCGACTGTAACGGCCTCGGCACCAAGTTCGAGTTCGACGCCAAGCTGTTCGTGGACCCAGAGAAAACCGTGGCCCAGGGCGGCGTGCGCGTGTGGGGTGAGCTACGCAAGAAAAAGACCAGCGGAACCTACCAAATGGCCGAGATGATCCTTCAGCAGTTCGGCCACGACATGAACACGCCCTGGCGCGACCTGTCGCCCGAATGTCAGAAGGCCATCCTGTATGGCGGCATCCACGTCACCTGGAAATGGGAGAACGAGCGCGGTTCGGGCCAGCACGAGGGCAAGGTCGAGGGGGTCTATAACTGGGTGCGGCGTTGCTACCACCAGACCAAATCCGAAGGGATGCGCCGGTGGTACACCAGCTTTATGAGCCAGCAGCCCTGCCCCACCTGCGGCGGGCTGCGCCTCCGCCCAGAGGTCCTGGCCGTTACCGTGGGCGACAAGACCATCGACCAGGTGACCAGGGCCAGCATCAGCGAGGCGATGGCCTGGGTCGAGAGCCTGCGCGGGGGCGCGCTCACCGCCGAACAGCAGCAGATCGCCGATGAAGTGCTGAAGGAAATCCACGGACGGCTGCAATTCCTCATAAACGTCGGGCTGCACTACCTGACCCTGGACCGCCCCGCGCGCACCCTGTCCGGTGGCGAGGGGCAGCGCATTCGGCTCGCCAGCCAGGTGGGTTGCGGGCTGGTGGGCGTGCTATACGTCCTCGACGAGCCGAGCATCGGCCTGCACCAGCGCGACAACCGCCGCCTGCTGAACACCCTGGAGCAGTTGCGCGACATGGGCAACACCGTCGTCGTGGTCGAACACGACGAGGAAACCATGCAGACGGCGGACTGGCTCGTAGACCTGGGGCCGGGCGCGGGGATACGCGGCGGCCGCGTGGTGGCAGAGGGCACGCCGGAGCAGGTCATGGCGAATCCCCAGTCGCTAACCGGGCGCTACCTGGCGAATGAGCTACAAGTGTCGTCGCCCACCGGCCAGCGCAGACCGACCAACGGCAAGTGGCTGACCATCGTAGGGGCGCGCCAGAACAACCTGCGAAACCTGGACGTGCGCTTTCCCCTGGGGTTGTTCACCTGCGTAACCGGCGTATCGGGCAGCGGCAAGTCTTCCCTGGTGGCGCAGACCCTCTATCCCGCGCTGGCCCGCGCACTGCATGGCGCATCCACCTCCCCGGGCGACTATACGCGCATCGATGGGCTGGAGCAGGTGGGCAAGGTCATCAATATCACCCAGGAACCCATCGGGCGGACGCCCCGCTCCAACCCGGCCACCTACGTACAGGTGATGGACCCCATTCGCGAGCTGTTTGCGCTGACGCCAGAGGCCGGTGTGCGCGGGTACAAGCCGGGCCGGTTCAGCTTTAACGTCAAAGGGGGCCGCTGCGAAGCCTGCGAAGGCCACGGTCAAAAGCGGGTCGAGATGCACTTTTTGCCCGACGTGTGGGTCACGTGCAACGTCTGCAAGGGCAAACGCTTTAACCGCGAGACCTTGCAGGTGCGCTACAAGGGCAAGAACATCGCCGATGTGCTGGACATGGAAGTGGACGAGGCGCTCGAGTTCTTTGCCAACGTGCCCAAGGTCAGCCGCATCCTGCAAACGCTGGCCGACGTGGGGCTGGGTTATATCAAGCTGGGCCAGAGCGCCACGACCCTTTCCGGCGGCGAGGCGCAGCGGGTCAAGCTGGCCAAGGAACTGGCGCGGGTGGCGACGGGCGACACCGTCTACATCCTGGACGAGCCAACCACCGGCCTGCACTTTGCCGACATTCAAAAGCTGCTGGACGTGCTGCACCGCTTGACCGACGCGGGCAACACGGTAATCGTCATCGAGCATAACCTGGACGTTATCAAGACGGCGGACTGGGTCATTGACCTGGGGCCAGAGGGCGGCGACGCGGGTGGTCAGCTTGTGGCCCAGGGCACGCCCGAAGAGGTAACCCAGGTTGAGGCCAGCCACACTGGGCGCTTTCTCCGAGACATATTGCGCCATATGCCCATCGTCACGACGCTGGACGCACAGGTTCAGGAAGCGATGCTGTAGCTTCCCGCATCAGCGCGCGCAGACAATGCTATGCACAAGTCGGGCATACAGTATATACTCAGTATTCTATCTACCAAGGGGGCTAACACATGACGGAAGAGACCCATGACCCACTGGCCTATTACGCTACACCGGGGCCAACCACCGACGCAGGGCAGTATGCTCACCTGTTCCGCGACCTGCCCCAAGATATTCCCTCGCTGGTGCGCGTCGTGCAGGGGGTGTTGCTGCACATCTTTTGGGCCGAGCGATACGGCGTCACCCTGTCGGACGAGCGCAAGCTCGAAGTGAACCTGCGCACCGTAGAGGCCCAGCTTGCCCGCATGACCCAGCTCAACGCCCAGCCGCTCACCATTGCCCGCCCGCCAGAACAGCGACTCGTGGGCAACTGCCGCGACTTTTCCGTGCTG
>JAAYXX010000398.1 GCA_012515695.1 Chloroflexota bacterium | reverse complement strand
TCAAGGACTCCGCGACGACCCACGCTCACCCGCGGTCTCGCAGACCAGAGGGCGACCGGCCTGTCGCGGAGGTGGGGGAGCAGTTCCCCCCTATGAACTATACTGCCTTCTTGTTAAGATACAAGGGGTGATCGACAACCAAAAGTTAGTGCCATTAGCCAAGAATGGCAGTGATCCAATCTACCCTTCGCACGGGACGAGCCAGGTGTTACGGCGTTAATTCCTTAACTCTCATCAATCGCCCATCGCAATGGCGGGCATACCCCGCATTGGGAGCGGTAGTAGGCGTGTGATAGCGGGTCGGAGCTAGCTTGCGCGCCCCGGCCTTTGGGTTCGCGTGATCTCGCGGAATCCGATAGAAAGGAGATGTTCAGCATGCTCAGGTGGGCAATTATCTTTGCCATTATCGCTATCATTGCCGCGATTCTGGGTTTTACGGGCCTCATCGTCGGGGTGTTGGCCGATATCGCCCAGGTGCTTTTCTGGGTGTTCCTCGTACTCTTTGTCCTGACGCTATTGTTTGGCCGCCGCATCTTTACCTGATCCGGTGCGCGGTGTTGAGAGCGGGGCGCGCATGGAAGGCTCGCGCATATGCCGGGCCGTCCTATGCTGGCGCGCCGCGACAGCGCCGGGCGTGCTTTCATGTTGAGCGCAATGGCGGGGCATTGGCGTCTGGCGGGTGCGTGGGGCGCTGGCGCCTATGCGCCTCCCGTGTTCAAGGAGGGAACCGTGTCCGCCAAGTCGCCGGATAAGCCGTCGCGCCGCCTCGGCCTGAACCTGTCCAAGATCACCGAGTTGATCTGGCTGTTTACCGGCACGCTGGAGGCTGTCATTGCCATGCGCGTGCTGCTCAAGCTGATAGCCGCCAACCCGGAAGCGGGTTTTGCCGACTTTATCTACAACATGACGGATGTGTTCCTGGCACCGTTCGAAGGGCTTACCCCCGCACCTCAGCTAGATGGCTCCGTGCTCGAGATTTCCTCACTGATCGCCATGCTTGTTTATGCTCTGACAGCCTGGGGAACCATTCGGGCGCTGTGGATCATCTTTGAAGAGTCGTCCATCCGTTAGGAGCCTAGCATCAAATGGGATGTTGCGCCATAGGGACCGCCGATATCCTGTGGGTTATATCTGCCAGGATATCGGCGGTTCGCCTGTGCATGTTGCCGGGCGCGTGCATAGGCAGGCTATGGGCTGATAGGTGGAGAAATGGCTGGCCCTGAGTGCAGGGCGAGTATCAAGAGGAGGTTGCTGTGAGCCAGGTAAGGATGGAACAGAAGCAGATGGTGAATGGCCTGGATGTGGGCAGGCTGCAAAATCTGGTCCAGATGCTCAAAAAGCAGCGCCAGGCGGGGCAGATGACGCTGATCGCGCAGACCCAATGGAAGGAAGGCGGCGCTTCCACCACCCTGTTCGACGGATATGAGATAGATGGCGCGATGCAGCACACCGTAGCGCGCGACCTGCGGATAGAGGCCGACGAGCCTATCGAGTTGGGGGGCACAGACCGCGCCCCGTCACCTCATGAAACGCTGTTGCATGCGCTGGGGTCTTGTGTTGCTGCCACAATCAACAGCTATGCCGCCATGTTGGGGGTGCGCCTGACCCACCTGAATATTGCGCTGGAGGGCGACCTGGATTTGCATGGCAAGTTTGCGTTGGGCAAGAATGTGCGCCCAGGGTTCAACCGCATTTACATGCGTATCTCGATTGACGGCGACGCCGACGAAAAGACTCTGCGCGATGTTGCGGCGGCCGGGTTCAAATACTCCATCGTGCAGGACACCCTTGCGGGCGGGGTGGAAATCGTGCCCCAGGTAGAGATGTTTGGCTAGCAGGAGAGTGGCCGGAGCGGGGGATGACCATTTGCTGGCTGTGCATCTGGCCCGTTCTGGCATACCGCAACGCAAGGGGAGGGGGATGCGATGAACGCCCAAGAGGTGATCCGGCGGGGGCACGTGGCCGTGCTGGAGGCGGTGGGTGAACTGCCGGAGGAACACTGGTACAGGCCGGGGGTGTGCGGCGTCTGGTCGGTGCGGGATATTCTCGCGCACCTGGCCGCTTTTGAGCATATGGTCATCCAGGTGTTGCAGTCTTTTGTGACGGGTGGCCCCACCACGCTGTTGGATCGCCAGCGGGAGGATGGGGAGCGGTTCAACGAAGTGGAGGTGGCTGCGCGCCGCCAACTGACCGCCGCCGAAGTGCTGGCCGAGTATAGCGAGGCCCACGGCCACGCTATCCCCCTGGTGGCCCAGATTCCGCTAGAGCTGTGTCGGCAGCCAGGGACAATCCCCGGCTATGGGGCGGATTACTCTCTGGAAGACCTGATCGTACACAAGGCCTACGGGCACAAGCGAGAACATGCCGCGCAGGTCAACGTCTATCGGGACGAGTTGGCGCAGGTCGAGGCGGTTGCCGAGGGGGGATATACCGTCGGGTGATGGCCGGTATGCGGCCCTGTAGAACTCGTCATTGTACATATCTTTTCGCCCGTCATCGGCAGTTAAAACTGCACCAACCACTGCAAAGCCGCCCTTCGGCGGCTAGGAGTCAAACCTGCAAAGGCAGGTGCGCCAACTAGTTGCCGCGATCTTAATCGCCCGGCTCCTCTCTTTTGGTGGCATCAGGGCACTCATGTATAAGGATGAAGTATAGCGTGAGGCATGGCGGAGCAAGGCCCGGCGGATGTCGGGCTTTGCTCTGCCGGGTTGACGCGCCTGCCCTAACGCCCGACCAACGCGGCAAACTCCGCCTCGGACAGCACGCGGATGCCGCGCTGGCGGGCCTGATCCAGCTTGGCCCCGGCTTTGGGTCCGGCGACCACGAAATCCGTCTCGCCGCTGACGCTGGAAGTGGCGCGGCCGCCCAGTTGCTCCACCAGTTCCTCCGCTTCTTCCCGCGTCCAGCGTTCCAGCTTGCCCGTAAAGACGATGGTCAGCCCTTCCAACGGGCGCGGCTGGGGGCGCGCTTGCTGCGCGGCGGCCGGGTTGGGCAGCGACAGCCCCGCCTGCCGCATGGCCTGCATCTCGTCGCGGTTGCGCTGCTCGCTGAAAAAGGCCGAGATGCTTTGCGCTATCTCTGGCCCCACGCCTTCCATTTCTGCCAGCTCTTCCACCGACGCGTCCATGAGCGCCTCTAGCGTGGGGAACCGCTCGGCCAGCATATGGGCGATGTGTTCGCCCACCAGGGGAATGCCCAGGCCATACAAAAAGCGCGCGAGCGGGCGCTGCTTGCTGGCGGCTATTTGCTGAAGCAGCTTGTCCGCCGTCTTTTCTCCCATGCGCTCCAGCGACAGCAAATCTTCCCTGGTAAGCTGGTAGATGTCGGACAGCCGCTTTACCAGGCCGCTGTCAACCAGTTGCTCGGCCCGCTTTTCGCCCAGCCCCTCGATGTCCATCGCCTCACGCGAGGCAAAATGCACCAGGCGCTTGTGCAATTGGGCGGGACAGTTGACCCAATCGCAGCGGGCCACCTTTTTATCATCGCTCAGGATGACATCGGCGTCGCAGACGGGGCATTTCGCGGGCATCTGAAAGGGCCGCTCGTTGCCTGTGCGCTGCTCGACGATGGGCTTGACCACGTAGGGGATCACGTCGCCCGCCCGCTCCACCAGCACGGTGTCCCCGATGCGAATATCCTTGCGTTCGATTTCGCTCTGGTTGTGCAGCGAGGCCCGGCCTACCTCTACCCCGCCGATGGCTACCGGCTCCAGGATGGCAACCGGCGTGAGAACGCCCGTGCGCCCCACCTGCACGCGAATATCCTTTACGCGGGTGGTGGCCTGGTGCGCCTCGAATTTGAACGCGATGGCCCAGCGCGGGTTGCGCGCGCGCAAGCCCATCCGCTCGCGCTCGGCGTAGCGGTCCACCTTGAACACCGCGCCGTCAATCTCGTAGGGCAGACTCTCGCGCTGCTCTGCCAGTTGCCGGTGATAGTTGAGCAGCGCGTCCGCGTCAGAATAGCGCTGGGTCCACTCGGTATTCACCCGCAGGCCCCACCGCGTCAGGGCGTGCAGCGCGTCCAGGTGGGTATCCAGGGGTATCCCCTCGGCGGCGGCGACCTCGTACAAGAAAATGTGCAGTGGCCGGGAGGCCGTGATGGACGGGTCAAGCTGGCGCAGGGAACCCGCCGCCGCGTTGCGCGGGTTGGCGAACAGGCTTTCGCCCTGCGTGGCGCGCCGCCGGTTCAGGTCGTTGAACTCGGCTTTTTCCATATAGACCTCGCCGCGCACGACCAGCCGTTGAGGCGGGGCGAGGTCTTGATGGAGCAGCACGAGGGGCACTTCGGGGATGGTGCGGATGTTGGGGGTCACGTCCTCGCCCGTCTGGCCGTCGCCTCGGGTGGAGGCCACGGCCAGATGGCCGCCCTGATAGACCAGCTCCACGGCCACCCCGTCGTATTTGGGTTCCGCGACATAATCCACGGATTGCGCGGCCAACTCCTGGCGGCAGGTGGCGTCAAAAGCACGCACGGCCTCCTCGTCGTACACCGCTTGCAGGCTGAGCATGGAGCCATAATGTTCCACCAGCCCCAATTCCTGGCGCGGCTGGCCCCCCACCAGGCGAGTCGGCGAGTCGGGGGTTTGCAGGTCGGGAAAGCGTTCCTCCAACTCTTGCAGGCGGGCCATCAGCCGGTCATATTCCGCGTCCGAGATGACCGGCGCATCCAGCACATAGTAGCGGTAGTTGTGGTAGCGGATGGCGTCGCGCAGTTTTTCCACGACTTTTCTGGCGTCGTCGAGCGAGCCGATCTTCTCGGTTGCCGCATCTGGCGGGCGCTCCTGGATGCGAGTCACACGTCACCTCCTCAGCAGGCGCTGCAATTCGGGCCAGTCGCGGGTGTTCAACACATCCTCAGGCTCCAGCCAGCCCCGGCGGGCCTGCATCACGCCGTATTGCAGGACGCTCAGGTCGTCGGCGCGGTGCGCGTCGCTAGAGATGGCGAGCTTGAGTCCGAGCGTTTTCGCCATGTGGGCGTGCTTGTCGTTCAGGTCCAGGCGATCCGGCTGGCTGTTGATCTCCATATAGCAGCCCCGTTCCAGGGCGGCCAACATCAGCCGCTCCATGTCCACTTCGTAGGGCTGCCGCTCGCCCAGGCGTCGGCCGGTGGGGTGGGCCAGGATGTTGAAATGGGGGTTGTCCATTGCGCGGATGATGCGCTCTGTCTGCTGCTCCTTGCTGAGGTTGAAGGACGAATGCACCGAGCAGACGACTATGTCCAGGTCGCCCAGCAGATCATCGGGCAGGTCGAGCGAGCCATCCTTGAGGATGTCCACTTCCGCCCCTTTGAGGATGGTGATGTTCTCCAGCCTGGCGTTGAGCCGGTCAATCTCGTTCATCTGCTCCCGCACCTGCCGGGGGTCCAGGCCGCGAGCCACGCGCAGGCGGCGCGAGTGGTCGGTGATGGTGACATAGGCATAGCCCAGGGCGCGCGCGGCCAGGGCGATTTCCTCGATGGTGTTCACGCCGTCGCTGGCTTTGCTATGCGCTTGCAGGTCGCCGCGTATGTCCTCCAGGGTGACGAGATGCGGGAGTTGGCCTTGGGCCGCTGCTTCGATCTCACCGCGATCTTCGCGCAGTTCCGGCGTGATATAGTCCAGCCCCAGGGTACGGTAAACCTCTTGCTCGGTGGCCCCTGCTACACGTTCCTCTCCGCGAAAGAGGCCGTACTCGCTCAGTTTCAGCCCCTTGTCCAGGGCAATCTGGCGCAGGTGGATATTGTGCGTCTTGGAGCCGGTAAAATAGATCATGGCCGCGCCATAGCTCTCGGCGGGCATAACCCGCAGGTCTACCTGCATGCCAGAGGCCAGCACGGCGGTCGAGCGCGTGTCCCCTCGCGAGATCACCTCTTTGACGCTCGGATAGCGGACAAAATACTCGCCGATGGCAGGGTCGGGCGTGTCGGTGGTTCCGATGGCGAGGATGTCCAGGTCGCCCACGGTTTCCAGCCCCCGCCGATAGCTGCCCGCCACGTCTACGCGCTTCACCCGGTCGTTGGCGCGCAGGTATTCCACCAGGGGGCGGGCGATTTGCGCGGCCTCAGCCCAGAGGTAACGGCGCTGGTATTGCTGGGCCTGTTCGATGTCTTTGAGGATGGTTTGCTCTAGCTTGGGGCCAAAGCCCTTCACCTGGCGGATGCGCTGCTCTTGGGCAGCCTGTTTCAACTGTTCCAGGGAGGTAATCCCCAGTTCTTTGTAGAGCACGCTCGCCCGTTTTGGCCCCAGGCTTGGCACGCGGAGCAACTCGGTAAGCTGGGGCGGGATGTGGCTGCGCTCTTCTTCCAACTGGTCAAGCTTGCCGGTGCGAACGATCTCTTCAATCTTGGCGGCTATGGACTCGCCAATGCCGGGCAGGTCGGTCAGGTTTTCGCCCTGCTCGACCATATCCGCGAGGGGGCGGGGCATGGTGGCTATGGTGAGGGCGGCCTGTCGGTAGGCGCGCACGCGAAAGGGATTGGCCCCGTCAATCTCGAGCAGGTTGGCCATTTCGTTCAACATGTCGGCAATGTCGGCGTTTGTTACCTGAACTCTTTCGGCAGCCAAGGTATACCTCCTGTCCAACTCGCGCCCGGGCAGCCTGTGGCCGCAAGCGGGGCGCAGACGATTCTCTCCCCGATGCAGGGCGAGGCGGGAAGACAGGAGCGACGCGAATATGGCGGGCATAGGGGGGCGGTGGAGAGGGCGCGCCGGGCGATTTGGGCCAGGCGCACACACGATGAGGGGACATTGTGGGTATATGGTAACGCTGTGTTGCGATCAAGTCAATGATGTGGGGTGTCTCTAAATGGACCGCCGCCATCTTGGCGGCTTACAATTATGCCGGCTGGAAGCCGGCGGTCCAAT
This sequence comes from Chloroflexota bacterium, assembly GCA_012515695.1. GTDB lineage: Bacteria > Chloroflexota > Anaerolineae > UBA1429 > UBA1429 > JAAYXX01. Next base: position 3,606 of record JAAYXX010000398.1, on the reverse strand, counting down.
GTCCGCCTCTCCCTCTCCCTCTGGGAGAGGGAGCCGACCAACGGTCGGGGGGTGAGGGTTCTCCCATCGAACCGCCGCCATCTTGGCGGCTTTATATTATAGCCGGCTGGAAGCCGGCGGTCCGCACATACTCCTCGCCCTCTGGCTTCTTTGCCCTTGCAGTAGGGGCGAGGAGCATGTACCATTGGCGTTAATCTATGGATGCGGGGCGTTGTGGGGTGGAGAGTGGCGCGCCCCGGATGGCGCAAGAGAGGGAGAAAGCGAGATGAGCGACGTGGTGCGCGGGATTCAGCAGGTGATGACCAGCAGGGCGACGATTGAGGGGGCTGGGGTGCATCTGCGACGCGCGTTTGGCCCTGACCATACCCCCTTGTTCGACCCGTTCCTGATGCTGGATGACTTTCGCTCGGACAAGCCGGAGGAGTATCGCGAGGGGTTCCCCTGGCATCCCCATCGGGGCATCGAGACCATCACCTATATGTTGCAAGGGGAGGTGGAACACGCGGACAGCCTGGGGAACAAGGGGGTCATTGGGCCGGGGGATGTGCAGTGGATGACCGCCGGGAGCGGGATCATCCACCAGGAGATGCCCCGTGGCGACGCGCAGGGGCGCATGGGGGGGCTGCAACTGTGGGCCAACCTGCCCGCCGCCGAAAAGATGCGCGATCCTCGCTATCAGGGCTTTCGGGCGGAGCAGATTCCAGAGGTCACGCTAGAAGGCGGGGTGCGGGTGCGGGTAATCGCCGGGGAGGTCGGCGGCCAGCAAGGCCCTGTGCAGGGCATTGCCATCGCGCCGGAATACCTGGATGTGCGCGTGCCTGCCGGGGCGCGGTTTGCCCACCCGACCGGGCGCGGGCGCACGGTGTTCGCCTATGTGCTGGAAGGGAGCGGGCGCTTGGGCCCCTTGCCGGATGGAGCCATTGAGCCGATGGCTTGGGACCACACGTTGGTGCTGTTCGGCGACGGCGACAGGGTGCTGGCGGCGGCGGGTGATGAGGCGCTGCGCTTTTTGCTGATTTCCGGCGAGCCTTTGCGCGAGCCTATCGCCTGGTATGGCCCCGTGGTGATGAACACGGAAGAAGAGTTGCGTACGGCGTTTGACGAGTATCGCCGGGGAACGTTTGTCAAACAGCGGACGGGGTGAGCGAGAGCTATTGCGATGCACAAGGGGGAATAATGACGCCTCAGATTGCCCGGCTTGGTGAAGAGTTGATTTTCGCGCTGGATGACGCGCCCACGCCGCAATGCCACGCTTCGACCATCGCCGAGACGCGTGGGGGGCTGGTGGCCGCCTGGTTTGGCGGCACGCGCGAGGGGCACCCCGACGTGGGCATCTGGCTGGCGCGGAACGTGGGCGCGGGCTGGGAAGCGCCGCGTCGGGTGGCCGCTGATGCGCGCTTCCCCTGCTGGAACCCGGTGCTGTTTCAGGTTCCGGCGGGGCCGCTGCTCCTGTTCTACAAAGTGGGGCCGAACCCACGAGAATGGTGGGGCGAGTGGATGTCGTCAGCCGATGGCGGCGCAACCTGGAGCGAGCCGGTGCGCTTGCCGGAAGGGGTGCTTGGCCCCATCAAAAACAAGCCGGTCTTGCTGGAAGGACAGACGTTGCTTTCACCGAGTAGCCATGAGGATGAGGGGTGGCGGGTCTATATGGAGCGCAGCGTTGACCTGGGCGCCACGTGGGAGGTTATCGGCCCCCTCAATGATCCGCAGGCGTTTGGTGCCATCCAGCCGACGATCCTGACGCATCCCGATGGACGGCTACAGGCGCTTTGTCGCACGCGCCAGGGGTGCGTGGCGCAGCTTTGGTCGAGCGATGGCGGGCGCGGCTGGTCTCAGATGACGGCTGTGGCGCTGCCCAACCCCAATTCTGGCATTGATGGGGTCACGCTGGCCGATGGGCGACAATTGCTGGTCTATAACCACACCGCCGAGGGGCGCACCCCGTTGAACGTAGCCTTGTCGAGGGACGGGACGCAGTGGGAGCCGGTGGCTGTGCTCGAATCGCAGCCCGGCGAGTATTCATACCCGGCAGTAATACAGGCCAGCGATGGGGTGATCCACATAACCTATACGTATGACCGGCGCTCGATCAAGCATGTGGCGCTGGACCCTCGCGGCTGGTAGCGACTGGGGGAGCGGGATAGCCGCCCCTTGGACGGCTTCCCGCGTCACGCTCACCCGAAAGGCCATTGCTCCAGCCGTTGCAGCCAGGCTCGCGCCTCGGCCACCGAGCCGCAATACGTGTCAATAGCCAGCCGTCGAGGGGAGAGGTGGGGCAGGATATGCTCCAGCTCCTCCGGCGGGTATTTCCGTAAGATCAGGCATTTGCCGCGCTGCTGCACCCGTTGCATGATTGGCAGCACACGCGAGAGTGGCGGGCTGGCTACGCCGTCGTTCACGATCTGGATGCCCTGGAACTCGTCCGCCGTGAGCAACTCGTCCACCAGATGCGTCTCTCCGGCGTGGATGTGAACCCACATGGTATCCATTGTGCGGGCCAGTTCCCTGTCGAGGGGCAAGAACCATTCCCGATACTGGCGCGGCGAGAGCAGCGTGCAAAAGTCCTCCTGTAGCGCCGCCCCACGCCCTGGCGTCCATACGCTCCATTGCGTCACCGTGCCCCCATCGTAGCGGGGGACGATCTCGTACATGGCGCTGGCGTAGGCTTGCCAGGCTTGCATGGCGATATCGGTCAGGCGACGCACCTGGGCGGGGTATTCGTACAGGTCGCCCGCCAGCCGGGTAACGTCGCGCAGCGCCCCGCAGATGTCGCTGGGGCCTTCGAGCAGGCCGGGAATGACGGCATAGCGCCCGGCGCTGTGGGCAACGAGCTGCCGCGCCAGGCCCAGGGCGCGCTGCACCCAGATATTCTGCGGGTCGTAGCGCAATTCATCCAACTGGCCCCAATCGTGCAGAATCGGCTCGGCGGCCATCATGTCCGCTGTGACCTGCACCGGCGCGCCAAATACCGCGCCGACGAAATACACCCCGCCGCCCGCCGTCAATCCGGGCGGGGTGTCATCCTCCAATTGCGCCCGCTCCTCCAGACCCCGCGCAGCCTGTTCTATCAACGGCGCATTGCGGGCCGGGTCGAACCAGGCGAGCGTATGATCCATAGTAGGCGGCGTGCCCACGTCGCATTCACGCGTGGGCACGATCTGTACAGTTACCGGCGGCCTGTCGAGCAGTTCCCCTTCCCAAAATGCCCGCCAGCGGGCCAGCGCATCAGTCCAGTTTGGTTTGAATAGCACGCTATCGGCCCCCTTGATTCTCGTGTGATGGTTACTGATAGCTATATTACATTTTTAGGCCAGACATGACAATGCCCGAAACAAAGTACTGCTGGGCGCAGACGAACAGGATCAACACCGGGATGGTCATGATGGATGCGGCGGCGCTCAACAGGTGGTCTTTGGGGTCCGTCGTTTCCATCGGCAACAGCTGAAAGTAGCGAATACCCAGCGATGCGGGAAACAACTTCATGTCGTTCAGATAGATGAACGGGCCGAACCAGTTATTCCAGGTCCCCAGGAAGGTCAGGATGCCCACGGTGGTCAGCGCGGGCTTCATCAGGGGCGTCAGGATTTTCCACAGGATGCGGAAGGG
>JAAYXX010000397.1 GCA_012515695.1 Chloroflexota bacterium | reverse complement strand
GGCCCGGACCATCACATCAAGCCGGATGTGTCTGTTGAGAACACCCTGGCGTTGTTCGATACGGCGCGGGCCTTTCGCCGGGAGGGGTACACCAGCTTGTAGGTGCGCCATTCTGGCGGCGCCAGAATGGCGCGGGCTGCGCGCCTGCAAGGCGCGGCTACCCGTCTGCCTCTGAACCCTTCTCCCCCTCTCTAAATCTGGAGAGGGGGCCAGGGGGGTGAGGTCTCTCCTATTGGACCGCCGCCATCCTTGGCGGCTTACAATGATGCCGGCTGGAAGCTGGCGGTCCAACTGCCTTTGCTTAGAACCATCGCCTGCGGCGGAAATACAGCAGCATGATGACCACGATAAGGAGCATCACGCCCCAGACTGCTGCATAGCCCCAACGCGCCTCCAGTTCGGGCATGTTTTCAAAGTTCATGCCATATACGCCGGTGATGAATGTCAGCGGGATAAAGATGGTCGAGATGACCGTCAATACCTTGATGATATCGTTGGTGCGGTTGCTTACGCTGGTCAAGTAGAGGTCGAATGCCTGGCCCAACGTGTCTCGCAGCGTCTCGATGGTTTCGATTACCTGGATGGCGTGGTCGTACAGGTTGCGGAAGTAGGGCTGGGTCTCTCTGGTGATGAGCGGCGACTCGCGACGCTCCAGGCTGTTGAGGATTTCGCGGAGGGGCCAGACGGCTTTGCGTAGCAGCAACATTTGGCTTCGCAGGTCGTGCAGCACTGAGAGCTTGTCCGTTGACGGGTTTTCGGTGATCTCGTCTTCCAGGTTGTCGGCTATCTCGCCCACTCGCTCCAGGATGGCGAAATAGTTGTCGAGGATGGCGTCGAGCAACGAATAGAGCAAATAGTCGGCCTTGAGCTTGCGGATGCGGCTCTGGCTGTTCCTGATGCGATCCCTGACAGGGTCAAAGACATCGCCCGCCTTTTCCCCAAACGATAGCACCACGCCGCGCCCTACAATCAGGTTTAGTTGCTCGGCTTCTATCTCGTACGTCTGGGGGTTGAGCGAGAGCATGTTGACGATGATGAACAGGTGGTCATCCAGGGTAATGATCTGCGGGCGCTCTGTCGTGGCTGTGGAGACCTCTTCCAGAACGTAGGCGGGCAGGGGAAAATACTTGGCGACCTCTTCCAGCACCTCGGCGCGGGTCGCGTCGTCTATATTCAGCCAGGTGACGGCGCGGGTGCGGGGCAGGCTAAGGCACTCCTGGATCGTGCCGCACTCGCGTTCCTGGTATCCACGAGCATCGTACTCGATGACACTGATATACACCTCTGACACCCTCTCTTGCGCTGGCCTTGGCTCGCCACCGATGATGGCGGCAGCCTTTTCGCAATGCTAGCGCGCTCCAAGGGACACGTGTACCTCAGAATGCCATTTCCTGCAAGCATAGAGTGGCGGGATGGGTTTTGATCCCTGCCACGGCTGCGGCCCGCTCATGCCGGGCGGGTTGCTTCCTCCGATGATGTGGATGGTTTGGGGTGGTCTGCCGGGACATAGATAGAGAGCATCCAGGCGATGAGGCCGAACACGATGGCGGGAACCCAGAAGGTGGTGGACATGCCCCAGATGCCAGCGACGGCTGCCCCGACAGTTGGCCCCAGCGCCCGCCCGACGGACTGTGCGCTGGTAGAGAAGCCGAACACAGTGCCCCGCCGTTCCTGCGATACGCTTCTGGCGAGGAGCGCATTGGCGGAGGGCATAATACCCCCCATAAAGATGCCTTGCACGCCCCGCAGGACGAGAAGCTGGAGGGGTGTAGACACAAATGCCTGGGGAATGTGTATTACAGCGATGCCCACCAGGCAGATAGTGAGGATACGTTTCTGGCCTGTCCGGTCTGCCAGGCGGCCAATGACCATCGCCGCCAGAGAAGATGTCAGGGCGGAAATGGACGAGACGGCCCCCGCCACCGTGCCCAGATAGGTGGTATCGGGGTTGAGGGCTTGGATGTACAGGGAAAGGATGGGGGCGAGAGTAGCCAGGGCAAAGGCGTTACTGGCCAGAGCCAGGATCAGGGTCAGCGTGTTGCCCTCTACCACGCCACCCAGCTTGACGCGGCACAGTGACAGGGCAAGCCGGAAGGGCTTGCGCTTGGCCCTGTCTTGTCGCACGCCTCGCCGGAATGGCCACGCGATGCGTAGCGGCTTGCGCTCGGTCACGGGGGGGCGCCTGGTCTCCACGATCAACAGGGCGATTGCCATCGCCGAACAAGCCATCAAGATGGCCGAGATGGTGAACACAGGTCGATAGCCCATTGTGTCGGCCAGCACTCCGCCAACCAGCGGACCTATGGATTGCCCCGCGAACTGGGCTGTTTGCATAAAGCCCAGGCTCATCGCCAGGTTGTCCTCCGGGGTTTCCGAAGCGATCAGCGTGGTAGAGGCTGCCACCGTGCCACAGAAGGCCCCTTGCAGGATGCGCAGGATGATGAGGTGCAGGGGAGTTTGCACAACGCCCATCAGCCCCACCAGGATGGCAGCGGCGATGGTGGCGCGCAAGACCATCATTTTCCGGCCATAGCGATCGGCAAGAGTACCCCAGATGGGGGCGAAAACGGCCATCGAGACGGCTGCGCCGCTATTGAAAACGGCCACCCATGACATGGTGGCTGCTTCAGTGGTTACACCTAGCTCCTGAATAAAATAAGGGATAAACGGAAAATAGGTCGAGAAACCCATCAGGGTGACTAGTTGCGCGAAGCAGAGGACGATGAGATTGCGCTTCCATCGAGACATGCATCATATCCTGAGTTCTTTCCCAGGCCGAGGTCGGCAGGGCCGCGGGGGAGGGAAATGGGTTGATAGAATAAAGGTAGCATACTGCATATGGGCGCTTGTGTCAACGCTGACGCGCAGGAAAGGGCGGAGGCGTGGCCTGGCAGCCGTAGCCGGGTGTGGTGGCTGCCGTTTCGAGTCGATCTGTTGAGGATAATCTATGATGGATTACATTCTGATTGTTTGCATAGATATGGCTTGTTGATTATTGATTTGATCAAGGTGTTGAGGTATGGTACAATAGAGGCGTACCAAGTGAACCATGCTGCGCAACGGTCGCGCACCTGCTGGCGAGAGGGAACCCCATGCAGGTGTGTGGCGGGCGCGGCGTTGCAGGGAGGCGAGTTCGCATCCAAAAGCGCAAGATTCATCTCTGATTGTCGGGACCCGGCCCATCTCTCCACGTGGCCGGGTAGTAGAGCCTGTTCGTTGGCTCAGGTGCTATATGTACCCCTTAGGCCCGAATGCCGGGCAGTTGCTTCTACAGGCAGCCTGGCACTGAGGGCGGCACGCCGAAGGACTCGCGAGTGTGTTTGGCCGAGTTCCTTTCGCGCTTTGGAACCCCTGTCCATGCACGAGTGATTTCGTGCGCGCTGCGTTTCCCGATTTGTGCTTATCGAATATTTGGACGGATGGACGAGCAATGCTGGCCGTCGTCTGGTCGGCCTGCCATTGCTGCGCGATTCCGGGCATACCGCCTCGTGGCGTGGTTCATCGCTGGTGGCCGCGTAGCTGCTTTGTGGCGGCGCGGGCCAGCATTTGGCATTGGTGAGCGTCGGTTCCTTATTATGCACAAAGGAGGCAAGTCAGTGGCACACGTTGTACGAGATCAGGGGGAATCCTTCGAGAGCTTGTTCAAGCGGTTCAAAAAGGCTGTGCAGCAGGATCGGATTTTCTCCGAGATGCGCCGCCGCAGATTCTACGAGAAACCCTCCCAGGAGCGCAAGCGAAAGGCGGCCAAGAAGGCCAGAAAGAGCCGCAGAACCACGCTCAAGATGCAGAGCCGCCACTTTTAGGGCGACGGGTGTACCTGGCACCCTTTGGCAACCAACACATATCACAGTCCTCCGGAATTCGTTCTGGAGGACTTTTCGATCCAGCGTGGCCTCTCTACGGGCTGGACTTGTGCGGGCGGCTGACGTATCATTGGGGCAGAGCCACCTATTATTCAGCCCGATGGAGGGAAACTGGCGATGAACGTTGTGGAACGCTATCGTGCTGCCTATCAACGCCGGCCTGTGGACAAGGTACCCATCGCGCTCTCTTATTATCACGCTGGTTTTGCGCGCAAGCATTTCGCGCCCCCCGCGCCGGGCGAGCACCCGGTGGAGGTGAACATCCAGCGTCAGTTGCAGTATGGCTTTGATCCGCACGGGTACGTGCGCGGCGTGGGCGACTGGTTTCTTGCCCATCCGTATCCTGGCGAGGGAATCGCGGACTATACCGAGGCCAGCCGCGAGTGGCAGGTGGTTCAAACGACAGAGCAGTGGGCTGGGGGGACCCTTCAGACCGAGTACACGGTGTATACGCCAGAGGGCGAACTGCGCTGCTTGCGCCTGCAAACGCCAGACGACTTTGGGCGGATTGACGAGCCGTTCATCAAAGAGGAGGAGGACATTCGCCTGCTGCGCTATCGGCCACACCCGCGTTATGTGGTCAACCCCGACTTGATACGTGCCGATGTGCAGGCGATGGGCGAACGCTGCTGGCCGATGGCCTCGGTGATCGGGGTGTGGGGGCTGGCCTCCTTCCTGCGCGGCCCGGAGCGCATCATGTATGACTGCTATGATCGCCCTGCCTGGGTCAAGCGGTTTCTGGGCGTGCTGGGGGACTATCAGGTCGAACTGGTTCGCGAAATAGCCCGGGCCAACCCTGGCATCACCCTGCGGCTGGATGGCTCTTTTATCGGCTTTGGCCTGTCGCGGGGCCTGTTTCGCGAGTTCATCCAGCCCGACGACGCCCGCATCGTTCAGGCGGCGCATGACGGCGGGCTGTGGGTGCATATGCACATCTGCGGGAAAAAGAACGCCATCCTTGAGGACCTGGCCGATATGGGCATTGACACCCTGGAGACGCTGACTCCGCCTGAGGCTTCGGGCGATGTGGTGCTGGCGGATGTCAAGCGGCGCATTGGGGACCGGGTGTGTTTGATGGGCGGGTTCCTGTCGCCGTTGCTTGTGTCGGGCACTGTTGAGCAGATCGAGGCCGAGGTGCAGAATTGTCTGTCCGACGCGGCTGCTGGGGGCGGGTATATCCTCAGCCCTTCGGGGAGGATTGACCCTGACACGCGAGAGGACAACCTACTCGCGTTCACAGAGGCGGGGAAGCGTTACGGTGGGGCGCGCGCGGCGGCTCGGTCCTAATTGGTGGCGCGCGCAATGATTGGTGCGGGCAGCCAGGGGGTGAGATGAAGCGCACAGACATCGAGCGGAGCAAAGAGCCAATTCGTCTTTTCCGGTCGGATGTATTCGAGTTCTTTACGCATACCCACCCGGCAGTTGTGCCGATTATCTTTGGGCCGGTGGCGGCCTATTGCCTCGTGCGGGCCATCGTCGGGCATCCAGAGGCGTTGTCGCTGGTGTATATACCGGCGGGGGTGCTGGTAGGGTTGTTTGTCTGGATGTTCGCCGAATACACGATACATCGCTTTGTGTTCCATTTCCGGCCACGCGCCCCGTGGCAAGAGCGTGTGGCGTTCTTGGCGCACGGGGTACACCACGCGCAGCCGATGGTCAAGACGCGGCTGGTCATGCCGCCGGCGGTCAGCATCCCGCTGGCGCTGCTGTTCTATGGCCTCTTTTGGCTGATTGTGGGCGCGGTGATGCGGCTGGGCCATTGGGTGCTTCCCTTGTTCGCCGGGTTCATCGTCGGCTATATCCTGTATGACCTGACCCACTATGGCCTTCATCATTTCCGGCTGCGGTGGGGGTACTGGCATTCCTTACGCAAGCATCACATGTACCATCACAGCCAGACGCCGGACAAGCGGTTCGGCGTAACCTCGGTGCTGTGGGATTACGTCTTTCGCACAGAGCCAAGTTGATGGCCGGGGGGCGAGCGATAGCGCGGGCGGCCCTCGCCCACGCTATCGCAAACCACTTGACACGTCCGCCCCGGCAATATAACATATCAAGTGACAGGCAGGTCTTGTGGACAGGCGGGCGGCTGCTGCTCGCATAGCCGCGCCCTGCGCGCTGGGTGAATACTTCCTCCTTTTCGCTTGCTTCCTTCTACGCTTTTCCTTCTTCCGATGATCCCGCACCACTGCGTTGATCCATGCACAAAAATAGCGTCCCACTCGCGGTCTCGGCGCGCAGCCGTCTGATCTGACCTTGCAGGGGGCGTTACGGCCTGGTCAGGAGGTAAGGAGAGGAAAATGAAGACAATCTTTGGATTGTTTGCCACCTATGACGACGCGGAAGCGACTACCCAGGCATTGCTGGACAGAGGATTCAGCGAGGACGAGATGAACGCCATTGTTCTGGAAGACGTGGCGAAGAACGAGATGGATGTGAACCTGGAAAAGATCACCGTAGAGGTGTCGGACGAACTCGGCCAGAAGAGAGCGCGGGGGCTGTATGCCATGCTGGCGTCGCGGCGGCCATTCCGCCTGGCAGGCGTGGGGCGCGTGTATGCGGCGGGCGATGTGGCGAGCGTTCTGGCTACTACGGCGAGCTTGCCGGGGACGGCAGGGACAGGCTTTCAGGGGGCCTTGGAGGAGTTTGGGGTTCCCGAAGATGAGGCGCAAGAG
>JAAYXX010000396.1 GCA_012515695.1 Chloroflexota bacterium | reverse complement strand
TCAATGTGGCGTTCAGCCGCCAGCGCGCAACCCAAAACCGCTCAAAGTGGGGGCGCATGTAGCGATAGTAAAAGAACGCCGCCGTAATCACCAGAGGGGTGGGGATCAGCACGTACAGGCCCAGCGACGGCGACATGCTGAACAGCACGACACCGATGCCCACGACCAGCATGATGTTCAGGGCAAAGGTGGTCATCTGCGAGACCAACCCCTGCAATTCACTGGTGTCCTGGTTGACGCGGGTCATCAGGCGGCCAATCTGGTTCTTGTCATAATAGTCCACCGAGAGCTTTTTCAGGTGGGCAAAGAGTTGGTCGCGGATGCCCGACGTAAAGCGGATGCTGACATTGAGCGTCAGCCGGTTGGAGATGATGGTGATGATGACACGGGCTATCTGGATCGCTAGCAGGCCGCCGACCAGCCAGATGAGCAACTCGGGGCGCGACCCGGCCTCTAGCACATCGTCGATCAGGATGCGCGTGAGATAGGGCGGGAGCAGGTCTACCAGCACGCCCGCAGACAGCAGCAGGATAATCATCCCGATCCCGCCCCAGAAGGGCCGGGCCAGACCCAGTAAACGCTTCAAGATGTTGCCGCGTTGGATGCAATTGGGGCAGACCTTGGAGGTGCGGTCCAAGAGCTGTCGCCCGCACACCAGGCAACGCTGGGTATCGGCATCGGGGGAGGGGACAGGCACGTCGGGGCCGTTTTCCGCCCGCTCGTGCAGATAGTGGGCCACGCGGCCAAAGCGACCAATCAACTCGTTGGAATAGTGCAACAGGACGTGAGGCTGATCGTCTACTGTGATTTGCAGCAAGCCGTTGCCGACGCAACGTTCTACTTTGGCGTCTTGAATCTTGTCCAGGAGGAATTTATAGCGCAGGTTTGCGGTGCCGTTGTGTCGCTCTATGACTCGTAGATGCTCGTCATCGATCAGCAGCCATTGCTCGCCGAAACGCGCTTCGGGGGTGAGGTCCGACTGGACCGCCAACTTGATGCGTTCTGGCTGGCTGCCGTCTTTTTGAAGCGTTTGGAGTATAGCTCGGGGCGGCTCCAAACTGTCGCGAGCCGGCACCTGATGGTGATGTTGCTTCATGGCGCTCTCCTGGTGACCTGGTCAGATAGACGCACGCATCCGCTTTCCCGGTTCGCCAGATGAGCCATGCACGCTAAAACAAACAAAAAAAGAAGGTTCACCTGTCGGAGACCGGTGCCCTTCTCCCACGCCTACGAGGTTAGCTTTCGGGCTCGGGCTGAAGAAGTAGCCCTACGGCAACGCTGCCGATTAGCCCAGAGTGAGATGGTTCCCCCGTTGCTTACGCATTCGGCGTATCTATGCATTTGTCCATCCACTACCTAGTCTAGCCGATAATGGCGGGTTTGTCAAGATCTATCTTGGCCTATTCAACAGATTGGGGCGAACTGATTTCCCCAGCGGTGCGCGATGCTTGCGGAGGCCATGCGTTGCCGCTAGAATGGGCCATAGACCTCGAACGCTGGGGCTGCCGATTGATGGATTGGTCGAGAATAGACGAGCGCACAAGGAGCAAAATGCCACAACAAGGGAACATCCAGATTGACCCTACGGCTCGCGTGCATCCTACCGCCATCCTGGAAGGGAATGTTACCGTGGGGGCGTTTACGCGGATTGGCGCCGGTACGGTGATTACCGGCCACGTGACCATCGGCCATCACTGTATCATCGAGTGCAACACGGTGATTCGAGGGGGCAACAAGATCGGTAATTGGGTGCATATCTATGACCTGGTGAACATTGAGGGGGGCCGCCCTGGCCAGCATCTAGGCGGCGTCGCGTCGGAGGAGCCAGACCAGTCCATTATCGGGGATCGCTGCTGGATCAACCACGGGGCGACCATGCACGGCTGCCAGTTGGCCGACGACGTCGTCGTGGATCTGAACGCCTGCCTGGATTACAACTGCCGCATTGGCAAGGGCGCGTTGATCTGCAACGGGACTGCGCTGCGCTATAACACGGTGATCCCC
>JAAYXX010000395.1 GCA_012515695.1 Chloroflexota bacterium | reverse complement strand
GGCGCGGGCCGCAGCCACAGCGGGTTACCCAGATTAATAGTTAAAATTCGTCAATCGCCCCACCGCCGTTGCTGCCTGCCGTATTGGACAAGTTGACCGGGTGGGCGGGGCTGTGCTATGCTGGGGCGAGCGGTTCTTTTGGCGCGCACATCCTGTAGTCACAACGAAGGGGCATCATGGAAACACGACGCGTGTTGGTTACAGTGCCACAGCCTTTGCGCGGGCTGATTCTCACCCAAGAAACCCTCTCCAGACTGCACAGCATCGCCCAGGTGACGCTGAACGAGGACGAGCGCAACTGGACGGCTGCCGAAATTGCCGAGCGATTGCCCGGCATAGACGCCATGATTACCAGTTGGGGGATTGTGCCCCTGACAGATGACGTGCTGACCCACGCGGACCGGCTAGGTATTGTGGCCCACGCGGCGGGCAGCGTCAAAGGGTTCGCCCAGGAGGCCGTATTTACGCGGAGGATCGTGGTTACGCACGCTGCCGCGCGCATTGCCGATTCTGTCGCCGAATACTCGTTGCTGGCGGCCATGCTGGGCCTGCGGAGGCTGCACGAACTAGACCGCCAGATGAAATCGGGCATCGCCTGGCCCAAGACCCGCAACCAGCCCTACGGAGAGATTCGGGGCAGGCGGGTGGGCCTGCTGGGTATGGGATATGTGGGCAAAAGGGCCGCCGCCCTGTTCCAGGCGGTGGGCGCGGATGTATGGGCCTATGACCCCTATCTATCCCCCCAACAAGCGGCAGAGCTGGGCGTGACCAGGGCGAGCCTGGATGACGTGCTGCGCGCGTGTTCGGTGATCTCGCTGCACTTGCCCGTAACCGACGAGACCCACCACTTGCTGGGCGCGCGCGAACTGGCCCTGATTCAGGATGGGGCCATCCTGGTGAACAGCGCCCGCGCCTGGGTGGTGGATCAAGACGCGCTGCTGAAGGAACTGCGGACGGGGCGCTTTTGGGCCGCCCTGGACGTATTCGACCCGGAGCCGCTGCCCGCCGAGCACCCCTTACGCAAGCTGGAGAACGTCCTGCTGACGCCGCACGTTGCCGGGCTTACCCAGGAATCGTATCAAGGGCTGATGGCGTTGGCTGTGGATGAGGTGGAGCGCTTTTTCGCCGGCCAGCCGCTACGCTATCAGGTGACGCAAGAGATGCTGCGGACAATGGCGTAACAGGTGAAGGACCGCCGGCATCTTGCCGGCCCAGTTTACCATTATCACACTCCTAGCCGCCAAGGATGGCTAATGGCGCTAACTTTTGATTGTCACGGCTAGCAGATCACCCTTACCACCCTCACCCCCGGCTGTACCCAGCCGCCCGGCATGCATGCCGCACTCTCCCAGGGGGCGAGGGTGGCATGTATGCCGGTGCCCGAAGGGCGGATGAGGGCAACTCCGACTTTGCCCCGACACTTGACCCGCGAAAAGTTAGTACCATTAGCCAGGGATGGCGGCGGTTCAGGTTTGTGGTTGATTTCCAGTAAAATCGGCACATCACAATCACGTGATTACATTGTCAAAGGAGCCCCATGATCGACACCTCTTGCCTTGGAACGAGCAAATGGGCGCTGGACACCCCGGCGCTGTGCCTGGATGCGGCGGCATTGGAGAGCAACATCAGCCGCATGGGCGAGTATTTCCGCTCGCGGGCGGCCAAGCTGCG
>JAAYXX010000394.1 GCA_012515695.1 Chloroflexota bacterium | reverse complement strand
GAGCGTGAAACCGGCTCAGTGAAATGGTTCAACGCGACCAAGGGTTATGGCTTTATCTCTCGTGACATGGGCGGAGACGTCTTTGTCCACTATAGCGCCATTCGCGGCGACGGCTTCCGCACTCTGGAAGAGGGCCAGCGGGTCGAGTTCGAAGTAGTGGAAGGGCAAAAAGGCCCGCAGGCACAGGATGTGAGCGTCATCCCCGCGTAGGCGATGAATCACCTCCATTAGAAGCAACTTCTGTGCGACGCACCACCATCGGTGCGTCGCACTGTTATTTTCGCCGCGCGCGTGTTTTTCCCCGCGCGCGCTTTGCCGTGCGGCTGCCCGTGATATAATGGGGTTGCGTTTGCGTACAGTCCTACACCATCATACCTGCATAGGGAAGGAAAGGCAGCATGGCACGCTATGTCGAGATTATCGAAGCAACAGACCCCATGATGGCCCCCCCGCGTTGGGCCATTTTGGAACGGCACGCCATCGACCTGATGAACCAGGCCGTAGACCCCCTGCTCCAGCGATACGTCTACCCCGACGGCTCTATCATGTGGCCCACCAGCGACGCGCACACGGGCGTGGACGCACTCGACGACGCCTATGAGAGCTTTCACAACTGGCCGCTTTTCTACCTCCTGGGCGGTGGCGACCACATCTGCGATCTGGCCGAAAAAGAGTTTGACGCCATCACGCGGCAGTTTGCGCGCTATGATTCCGGTCGCGGCCACCCGATGGTCGTCAAGGAATACGAACAGGGGTATGACTGGTTCCACCAGGGGGAAGGCTACCTGTTCTTTTACCTGCTGGGGCTGGCAAACCCTGACAATGCCAAGAACGCCGCTCGCGCCGCCCGCTTTGCCGGGTTCTATCTGAACGAGGACCCCGACGCCCCCAACTATGACGCAAACCTCCGCCTCGTCCGCTGCCCGCACGTCGGCAGCAAAGGCCCCGGCTACCGCTACTCAGAAGGCAGGCCCGCCCCCGCCTGGGGATACGCCGACTGGAAGCGATACTACGGACTGCCCTTCCAGGATGTTCCCGGCTGCGACTCGCTCGATTCGGTCTTGAACCGAGACGTTGCCCTCCGCATGGGACAGGTCGTGCAAGAGCGCATGTCCCGTGGCGATGTTGCTATGAACCTGGCTATCACCAGCATGGTGACAAACGCCTACCTCCACACCGGCGAGAACAAATACAGGCAGTGGGTGCTCGACTATGTGGAGGCGTGGATGGATCGCACGCGCCAGAACAATGGGATACTCCCCGACAACGTAGGACTATCGGGCAAGATCGGCGAATACACCGGCGGCAAGTGGTACGGCGGTCACTATGGCTGGACATGGCCCCACGGCTGGCACAGCATCGGCGCGGGCCTCCTGGCCGCCGCCGAGAACGCTACGCTGCTCACCGGCGACCTCAGCTATATGGAGTTTGCCCGCTCTCAAGTCGAGCTGCTGATGCGCAACGGTATCACGCTGGACGACGGAACCCTCTACGTCCCGCAGAAATACGGCGACAATGGCTGGTTCGGCTACAGCCACTACCTGCGCGATGTACTGCTTGAGGATGGCACTCGCTCCGTCCCATCCGACAAGCCCACCAAGCCGCTGCTCTGGAAAGACGGCTGGTTCGAATTCCAGCCCATGTCACCATCCTACGTGACGCACATCTGGGCCACGTCCCTCCTGCCGGAAGACATGGCGCGAGTGATGCGGCTACGTGATTACGTCAAGCGCGATTGGGACAGGATCATCCCCACTGGTGGCAAGGACCAGGGCGGCCACGAACAGGCGTGGCTGTCGTACCTCAAGGGTGAATACCCCTCCTACCCTGAGGAGATTCTGGAGTACAACATCGGCCAGGTGTATAACCGGCTGCACTATATGCAACACGACAAGCAGGACCCCAGCACCTACGGCGACTGGTACTTGCAGGCCAGAAACCCGATCACAGCCGAGGGCCTGACGCAGCTTACGATGGGCGCGCCGCTGCCCGTCTACAACGGCGGCTTGCTCATCACGCCCGTTCGCTACTATGACGCAGAGCGCAAACGCCCGGGCCTGCCGCAAGATGTAGCGGCGCTGGTCCCTCACGTCGAGGAAAGCGGCCTCGTCGTGCAGTTGGTCAACCTCAGCGGCAACGAATACCGCGACGTGATTCTCCAGGCCGGGGCCTTTGGCGAGCACGAGTTCACCCAGGTGCGCTACGAGGTGCGCGCCGCCGACGCGCCCGCTGGCCGCTACTATGACGCTTCGACAGAGATTCCCACCGTGGAAAAGACCAGGGAAATCGGGGCGCCCAGCTTCCAGGTGCATCTGCGGCCCGGGTCCCAGGTCACCTTGCAGATCGGCATGCGACGGTTCGTCAACGATCCTTCCTATCGCCAGCCGTGGCAATAGGCGTACGGCTTATAAATCAAAAGCGCGGCTGCGGTAGGCTCGTAGCCGCGCTTTCCATAGCGTGAGTTTGCGCGTCGCAGTTTACCGGGCATGTATCTCGACTACGAGGCTCGACGCGCGCGGCTACGAGATGCAACTCTTACACGCAAGGAGGCCGATACATGACCGAGCAACTCATCAGCCAGACCATCATCCCTGGCGACATTCGCTTGCTGCGCGACCTGTACAAAAGGGTCGCCGAATTGGCCCACGACCCCGTCATGGAGGAGCGGCGCCAATCCTGGCTCAAGCTGGCCTCGCTAGAGCGCACGCGCCCCATGATCCTGGCCGAGTTGGGCGGCGTGCTGGACGAAACGGTGCCGCTCTCATCGTTGCGCTGTCAGGAAGAGTGGGCACGCGACCTCGAGCGCGGCCTACGCACGCTGATCTTTCAGGCGGAGCAGGTCGGCGACGATTTCGTCATCGAGCCGTGGATCAACATTCGCTGGGACATTGACATGGGCGACTATGGCGTCGAGATCAAAGAGACGTGGGCCGACAACGCCGGTAAACTCGCCAGCCGGAAATGGGACTCGCCCATCAAGGACCTGGACCGCGACCTGGACAAGCTGCGCTTTCGCGAGCTGCGCGTCAACCGCGAGCGCACCCTGGCGTGGCAGGTGTTCATGGAAGAGCAGTTCGGCGACATCCTCCCCACCCGCATTCGGGGCAGCCATTGGTGGACCACCGGCATGACCATGACCCTGCTCTTCCTGGTCGGCCTCGACCGGCTGATGATGGCGATGTACGACAATCCCCAGGGTATGCACCGCCTCATGGCCTTTTTGCGCGACGAGTTCAACCACTTCCTGGACTGGTTCGAGCGTGAGGGCCTGCTGACGCTCAATAACGAGAACGACTATGTCGGCTCGGGCAGCCAGGGCTACACCCGCGAGTTGCCCCAGCCCGACTGGCAGGCGGGTGATCCGGTGCGCGTGCGCGACCTGTGGGGACTGTCCGAATCCCAAGAGACGGTGGGCATTTCGCCAGCGATGTTTGAGGAATTTGTATTCCAGTATCAGGTGCCGGTCATCGAGCGCTTTGGCCTGTGCTACTATGGCTGTTGCGAGCCGGTGCACAAGCGCATAGAGATCATCAAGCGCCTGCCCAACCTGCGCAAGGTCTCCGTTTCGCCCTGGTGCGACGAGGAATACATGGCGGACGCGCTGGGCAACGATTATGTCTATTGCCGCAAGCCAAACCCCGCCCTGATCAGCACGCCCGACTGGAACGAGGACATTCTGCGAGAGGACATCCGGCGCACGCTGCAAATACGGGGCGATGCCCCGCTCGAGTTCGCCATGAAGGACGTGCACACCCTGTCCGATAAACCCTGGCGGCTGGGACGGTGGGTGCAGTTGGCTCGCGAGGTG
>JAAYXX010000393.1 GCA_012515695.1 Chloroflexota bacterium | reverse complement strand
CCGACGAAATCGCTGCCCAGCACGCAATTGCGCGCAGCGGCGGCGGCTTGCAGGTAGGAGAACTCCATAATGCCCAGGTCGTTGCCCGAACCATGCCAGCAGGGAATGTTGGCGGCGTGGGCGATGGCCGCGTTACGCACAAACTGGACCATGCTGCCGCCCAGGTTCAGGTAATCCACCGCTTCCGCCTTGATGGCCTGGATAATATCCATCGGCGAACCCAGATGCAGCGCCACCGGCACCACCCCATGCGAGCGGAACAGGTGATACCAGTCCAGGTTGTTCTTGTGCATGGGGTCCTCAAACACCTTGACCTTGCCCCATTGCACCAACTGGCGGGCCATGTCCAGCGCCTCGTTCACCCGCCAAAAGCGCGTGTTGGGGTCAATGGTCAGTTCGAACTCGGGGCCAGCCACCTCCCAGATGGCCTTGCAGCGTTCCACCAGCGGCTCGTCGCCGGTGCATTTCATCTTCATTCCCTTGAAACCGCGCTCCACGGCCAGCCGGGTGTTGGCCGCCGCGTCCTCTGGCGTCTGGTGGCCGATCCAGTAATTTGCGGGGACCCGATCGCGCACCGCGCCGCCCAGGAACCAGTGGGCGGGTTGGTCGTAATACTTGCCCAGCAGGTCGAACATTGCCATTTCCAGCGCGTCATATCCCGGAATGGCAGGGCCAGCCTGGGCCTTTTCCCACCACCGGTCGAGCACATGCCGCTCGCTGTCGAAAGCGTCCAGCGAGCCAGTAGCGGGAAGCTGCTGGGGGATCATGCGGCGGGGGTCCAGCCCCTCAATTTGGGCGGCCAACTGCTGCACGCTTTCCAGCGGGCAGCCTCGGCTCGTCTCCCCGATACCGCTGAGGCCCTCGTCGGTGTTTACGCGAATAATGTGCTTGGGGACCATATCCCAGCCCGCCGGGCCATAGACCGCCGAATGCACGCGGCCAGGGATGGTGGGCACGACGACTGTCCAGATGTCGGTGGATGTAATACGCATGACAAGCCTCCTCAATGGGGAATAGGTGGCGAGACAACGCTAGAACAGGGGTATGGTAGCCCCGAACGCTGGCAGGCGCAAGCGTTGGATGGGATTTGGCAAGCCCGCCGGGACGTGCTAATCTCCTGCTATGAGCGAAATCGGACGACTGCAAAGCAAAACCGCCCGGCTGGGCGGCTATCGGGTGCTATTGGCGGCGGCGCTGCTGTTCCACCTATCGCTGCTGGTGTCCTGGCGGGTCGGCTTTTGGAACGGCTACACCTTTGATTCCACAGCCACCGCCGGGCGGCGCGGTTGGGATTTCTATGCCCTGTATCAAGCCGGACACAACGTCCTCACCGACATCAGCATCTACCAGAGCGACAACGACAAAATAGATGTCGTTGTGCCGCTCTATACGCCTTACCGCTACCTGCCCCTGCCCGCCGTCACGTTGGGGGTGCTGTCCAATCTGGTGTCGCCCCTGTGGGCCTTCCGGCTGTGGGTGGCCGCGGTGGAGGTGGTGCTGCTGGCCTGCGCCTATCTCTCCTGGCGGCTGGGGGGCGGCGGGAGGCGGGGCGTTTTGCTGGCGGCCCTGTGGCTCTGTTTCACCCCCTTTTACCTGGAGCTTTACCTGGGGCAATTCACGCTGGTGCAGGCCGCGCTGATTTTCGGCATGATGCTGCTCAGCGCGCGCCCGGCGATGGGGGCGCGGTTCCACGCCATATGGGCGGCCAGCTTGCTGTGGAAGCAGAACACCGGCCTGTTCCTGCCGCTGTATTTGCGGCTGAAGCAATGGCGGGCGCTGTTCCTGGTGGGGGCGGCAGTCGTGGCGCTGTCGGCTCCCTATTTCCTGTTCTACCCCGACGCGCTGCCCGCGTTCCTGGGCAACTTTTCCAGCGGCCAGCCCGCGCCCAACCTGGGCAACCTGGGCGTGCGCCAGTTTCTCTATAGCGTGACGTCGGCCCTCGCGCCCGCGATGTCGCCGCAGGCCCATACTCTGCTGCAAAATGGGTGGGTGGCGCTGGTTGTCGTCGTGGGCCTGTGGCTTACCTGGCGGGACAGGCGACCCGACATTGTTTTGCACCTCTGCTTCTGGACGACGACCTATTTCCTGATCTACCATCAGGTGTGGGAGCACCATTACCTGCTGCTGCTGCCCGTGTTCGTGCTGCTATACCATCGCACCGGCTCGTGGGTCGTGTTGCTGCTGTACGCCCTGGTAGCTATCTGGACCCCCTACCGGCTGATTGACCCCCAGGGCATTGCCGCCATCCACGGCCCCATGCGCTGGATCCCGCTCGAGCCGCGCATTGTGGACGTGCTGTATCACGCGAGCAAAGCTGTGCCCGCGCTGGCCCTGTGGGGCTATTGCCTGTCCCTGATCCGGCGAACGCATCTTTTGCCTGCGGAGCATATGCCATGATCGGTTTATTGCGCCATCTGCTCAGCCCGGCCTATCTTTATGCCCAAAATACCTCCCCGGCGCGCGATTGGTCGCCGGGTTTTTTCGCGTGGCTGCTGGTGATGTTGGGCCTGACCGCCCTGGCCTGGTGGCAAATGCGGCGGCAGGTCATAGCGGCGCGCGTAGCGTCGGCGGCGCATGTAGCATCGGCGGCTGGCCGTGCTGGCGCGCTGACCGTGGCCCCGCAAGCCCGTCCCTCGCTGGCTGCTCGAACCGCTTTTGTGGTGGGGTGCGCGGGAATAGCCCTGCTGGTGCTGCGTCAGTTGGTCGCCGGGGTATGGTCGGCCCGCGTCTGGTCATTGTCGGCGCTGGCGCTGACGGCGCTGGGGGTAGCCTGCCCGATGGTGGCGCGGCTGCGATTCGCGGCAGAGCCAGGCGCGCTGGCGCGCTCGCTATTGCGCTCGCTATTGCGCCCGCTGGGCCGGGCGGCGGCCTGCCAACTGACCCCTGATGATCCCCCGCTGCCCTTGCGCTGGCAGGTGGGGCTGGCAGCCTTGCACGTGGCGGGGTTGGCGATTCTGGGCATCTATGGCGCGCCCAGCGCGTGGCAGTTGGGTGCGCGGCAGGCAGGCGCATGGCCTGTGGTGGCGGCGCTGCTCTGCCTGTTGGCCGTTGTGTGGGCCAGACGACGGGCGGGGCGCGGCTGGCTCCCCTTGCCACTGGAGATACTGACGCCGTTGATCCCGGCGTATCTCGTCGCCCTGGTGGGGGGGCCAATCATGGGCGCGTTGGGCATCAAGCCAGGGGAGTATCGCGTGTTCCACCATCCCGACCCCTGGTCTATCTGGTTTGACGGGAGCGCCGTCACGACGGCGGGCGTCATCGTGATGGCCTTGAGCAGCCTGGCGACGATCTGGCGCGGGGGGCGACGCGGGGCGCTCATCGGGCGGCTGGGGATGGCGCTGCTGCTTTTGGGCGCGGGCTGGTCTCTGGCGACGGCGGCGGCCCATCGCAGCTACGGGGTTACGGCCAGCGACCCCTATTGCTACGCCCAAATGGCGATAGACCTGGTTGAGCGCGGCACGGTGCAGCACGAGTTCCCGCTGGCGGCCATTGCCCAACAGGAGGGGCTGCCCACCTGGCCCACGGTGCACATAGGCTATCATCCGCCGAGCGAAGGCGCGACCACCGCCACCGTCTGGCCTATCGGCTGGTCGCTATTGTTGGCCCCGTTCTACGCGCTGGGCGGCGAGGTGGGCGTGCTGTGGGGTGCGCCCCTGTTCGCCCTGCTGGCGGGCCTGTTGACCTATTGGCTGGTGGGCGCCTTGTGGCCGGAGGGTCTGGCGGGTGAGGCGCGACTGGCCGGGGGGCTGGCGGCGCTGATTGTCTGGACCTCCCACGAGACCATTTTACGCACGCTGGTCCCGATGGCCGACTCGGCGGCGCAGGCGTTTGTGGCGCTGACGCTGCTCTGCCTGGCGCTGGCCCGTTGGAAGGACCGCCTGCTGTGGAGCGCGGCGGCGGGGCTGGCGCTGGCGGCGGCCTATTGGGTGCGGCATCCCCTGCTGCCGATGGTGCTGGCGGTGTTGCCGTTATTTGCGCTGGCCCCCTGGCCCACGCGGCGCAAGGTGTACCATCTGGCGGCATTCGGCGGCGTGGCGCTGGTGGCGGCTATCCCTGACCTGGTGTATCACGCGCAGGCGTTCGGCTCGCCGTTGACCGCCGAATCGCCGGAATGGTTCTTGATGTCGTGGCGCAATATCTGGCCCGAATTCCAGGCCATTCTGGGAAGCGACATTCTGCGGCGCAACGAGTTCGGCTACCTGCTGCCCTTTATCCTGTATGGCTTTTGGCAGAGTTGGCGCGACGCAAAGGACAAGGGGCTGCCCGCCATGCTGACGGTGGGGTTTCTGGGTACGCTGCTCTTTGCCCTGTGCTACGAGGCGCTGCGCCTGCGCGACCTGATCCCGCTGTTCCCCTGGCTGGCGGTGTGGGCGGTGTATGGCGTGGTGGGGATATGGCGGCGGGTGCGGGCGTGGTCGGCGGAGCGAGTGGGCGCGCGCGCGCTGGCGCTTTTCATGGTTGTGCTGGCGCTATCGGCGCGCACAGCAGACACGCTGGCGCTGCCCCGCCTGCCGTCCTTGTGGAGCTTTGGGTACGTCACGCAAGCGTCTCGCGGGGAATATGACCGGCTGGCCGAGGCGCTGCCCCCCGATGCGGTTGTCTTG
Source organism: Chloroflexota bacterium (assembly GCA_012515695.1). Lineage (GTDB taxonomy): Bacteria > Chloroflexota > Anaerolineae > UBA1429 > UBA1429 > JAAYXX01. The sequence goes on along the minus strand of JAAYXX010000393.1, from coordinate 6,614 downwards.
ACCAGCCTGAGCAGCGGCTCTATAGAGCTTTATACTGACCGTGCGGCGGTGCGCCCCGCCAGTTGGACGGATGACGAGTGGCAACGCTTTGTGAGCGCCGCTCACCGCCAGGGGCATTCGCTATACCTGCTGGCCGACGGGGAAGAGATGGCGCAGTTTATGCCGCGTCTGGCGGGCGTGATCGAGTTGCAGCCCGTCGGGACGTATGCCGTCCCGACGTTTGGCCTGGGCGGAAACGAGATCGGGCAGGAAGCGGTGTTGTATGCGCTGGTCGTTGGCGATTGAACTCGCCTTGGGGCACAAGGTATAACGCCACTTGGACCGCCACCATCCTTGGCGACATGCTGCCGCGCAGAAGCCGGCTGGAAGCCGGCGGTCCGAGGTTGGCTGGAAGTCGATGGGCTAAATTGGACCGCCGCCATCCCTGGCGGCTTCATCCCCGCTTACAAGCCGGGACCGCTCAGGCCGGTGAAGGACGTAAACAGCACAACCACCAGCCAGCTCCCGATGAGGCCAGCCACCGCGAGCATAAAGGCGATCCACGGGCGCAGCCTGGCCCAGCGCACCAGCCCCAAGCCCAACAAGAACGGGTACAGGGCAAAGCTAAAGGCCAGATAGAGCAGGCCAGGGTAGGTCTGCACCTGATAATAGATCACCTGGGCGATGATCTCGACAAGCTGCATCACGATGCTTACCCCCATATTGAGGGCCAGCACGTCGCGAAAGGCCAGCTCTTGCCCGAACAGGTTGCCGGTAAGCGTGATTACTGCCGCCGCCCCCAGAACGTCTACGAGCGGCACGAGCAGGTAGAACAGGATATTGGGCCTGTCTCCGGTCAGCCACCAATCCTTGACCAGGCTGAGACCCGTCACAACGATCAGCGCGGCTCCCAGGAGTATCCAGAACTTACATGAGCGGGCGCGCCTGCTGAGATCGGTGGGGAAGCTGTGGGCGGTCATGCGGTTGGTCCCTTCTAGCTGGTAAAGCGTTCAGTCCACGCTGCTATTTTCCCTTGCAGGCCCCGAATTGTCAAAAGAGGCGGGTTTGCCCCGCCTCTGCTTTTCATGGATGCCTGCGCTCGCTTGCGCGCGCGTTCAGTTCACCAACGCCTGATAGGTCACGGTTTTGAACTGTCGGGCGATGGGGTAATAGCCGTTGGGGCCGTGCTGCATCATCAATAGCCCGTACAAAGCCTCTTTGCGGTCAATCCAAAAGTAGGTGTTAAAGGCCCCGTCCCAGCCAAACTCGCCCACCGAACCGGCCAGCCCGTTGGCCGCCACATCCATCAGCACGCGCATCCCCAAGCCATAGCCATAGCCCGTGTGATAGGTGTCGTGCTTGCCAAAGCCGTAGGGTAGGGCTTCCGCCGGGGCCTGGTTCATCTCCATCAGGGCCACCGTCTTGGGGCTGAGCAGGCGCACCCCGGCCAACTCGCCGCCATTGACCAGCATTTGCGCGAAGCGGCCGTAATCGTGCGTCGTGGAGAACAGCCCGCCGCCGGGGTTGGGGTGTGAGGGCGGCTCGTTGTACACAGGCCGCCAGGTGACCTGGTGCAGGCCGGGTTGGTCTGGCGTGTGGCCGTAGAGGCCACAGAGCCGGTCCAGCTTGGCCGGGGGCACGTAAAAGGCTGTATCCACCATGCCCAGCGGTTCCAGGAGGCGCTCTTGCAGAAACTGCTCATAGGGCATGACCGCAATCACCTGAATGACATAACCCAAGACGTCAATGCTCATGCTGTAGCGCCAATGGGTGCCGGGCTGGAAGGCGAGCGGCAGGCGCGCCAGGGCCTCGATGGCGTTCTGAAGAGTCTCCGGGGTCTCTTCCCGCTCTCTTTGTTGGCGCGCTTGCAGGTACAGCTTGTCCACCGGGTCGGCGGGGTTGAATCCATAGCTGAGGCCGGACGTGTGGGTGAACAGGTGCCGCATGGTAATGGGGCGCTCCAGGTCGGCCAGTTCGGGGCCGTTCTCTGTCTCGCGCACAAACACCTTGGCGTCCTTGAACGCCGGAATGAACTCGTACACCGGCGTGTTCAGGTTGAAATGCCCCTCCTCGTAGAGCATGATGGCGGCCACAGAGGTAATGGGCTTGGTCATGGAGGCGATGCGAAAGATGGCGTCGAACTGCATGGGCTTGCGCGCTTCAATGTCCATCCAGCCAAACTTTTCCTGGTAGACCGTCTGGCCCCGCCGGGAGATGGTGGCGATTACCCCCGGCAGTTTGCCCTCGTCAATGTAACGTTGGATGAGGGCGCTAACGCGAGTCAACCGTTCGGCAGAGCAACCCACTTGAGCGGGAGTAAAGGGGGACATGGTCTGGTCCTTTCTGATTGGGTGGTGATGGGGGACAGCGTTGCGGCCAGTATGCGGCTGAAGGCAGGGCGTGTCAATCGCGGGACGCGACACCGCCGCCGAACGGGGCGGTTTGCGATTCGCAGGCGCGGGTCCATTGCGGAGGGGAAACCTCACCCCCTGGCTTCCTCTCCAAATTTTGGAGAGGAGGTGGGGGGTGAGGTTTCCCCCAGCGGCTTCACATGATGCTGGCTGGAAGCCGGCGGTCCCGCTTACGGGATCACCACCGTCTTGACGTCGTCGCCGGGCGGCGTGTCGAGCACGGCGGGCAGTTCGTCCAGGCTGATCTTGCGCGTGATGAGCGGCTCGACCTGAATCTGCCCGGACGCCAGCAAATCCACGGCGCGCAGGTGGGTAAAGGGGTTGATGCGCGCCCCCTTGATGGTCAGTTCCTTTTGAAAGATTTCGTTTGGCTCGATTGGGATGGTTTGCCCTGGCGGGGTAACGCCGAACCAGAGAATGGTGGCCCCAGGTGTGGCCCACGCCACGGCCTGCTGGGTCGTGGGGCGCGCGCCCACCGCCTCGATGACCACGTCCGCGCCGCCTTCCAGTGCCCCTCCGGGAGCCAGCGGGTCTTCTCGCATCGGGTCCACCACCGTATCTATGCCCAGGGAGAGCGCCATATTCCGGCGGGCAGCCAGCGGATCACTGAGCACCAGCCGGGCCGCGCCGCTCAATCGGGCGAGCTGGGCCAACATCTGGCCGATGGCCCCCCCGCCAATCACCGCCACGATGTCCCCGGCGATGACACCCGCCTGGTCTATGCCGCGCAGGCAGCAGGCCAGAGGTTCGGTCATGGCTCCGGCCAGGTCGGATACAGTGTCGGGCAGGCGGTAGCATTGGGCCTGGGTCACCCGGCTCAACTCGGCAAAGCCGCCGTCCATGTTCACGCCCAGGGCGGTAAGATGCTCACACAAATGCACGCGCCCGCGCCGACAGGGCCGACACATGCCGCAGGACATATTGGGGTCAATGGCCACCCGATCGCCCACGGTCAGGTCGCGCACCCCCGGCCCCACGGCGACCACCTCGCCCGCGTACTCGTGGCCGATAATCGTGCCTCTATCTGTATGAAATTCGCCGTGGTAGATGTGGCGGTCGGTCCCGCAGATGCCGCAGGCTGCTACCCGCACGACCACCTCCCCCAGTCCCGGCTGTGGGTCGGGCCGCTGCTCGATCCGCAAATCCCCCGGTGCATAGAATACTGCTGCCTTCATCCTTGTCCTCCAAAGCATTACCAGAATGATACATACCCTTACTATAACAAAAGTAAGCAAAAGCGCGAATGTAAGGTTTTTGGCAAGTGGGGAAATCCCGATCCGCAAGTCGGCTGTCGCGCTGGTTGTGGCGTGCGCTCAATCGGCGGGGGCCTGTTCCGGGCGGCGGACGCGTTCGGGGGAGGAACCCGGCACCAGAACCAGTTCGCCGGAATCTAGCATGGTTAGCCTGACGGCGGTGACATACCAGCGCCAGGCTCCCAGGCGCACCAGATCATCGGGGGAAAGGTATTCCGATACGCGGTCGGGCAGGTCGTCAATGGGCACGCCTTGCTCGTTCGCGGGCACGGCCTGAAGCACGGCCATACGCACCAGGTCATAAGCCCATCGCTCGATGGATATTTCGCGTTCTCTGTCCGAATCCATCACACAGCGGACAGTATCCGTCTCTTTCATCCTTCTCGTTCTCCTTTCACAAAACTGGCGGCGGCGCGGCCTGGTTTCGGTAGGGTGAAGGATGGTCTGCACGTTCGGCGGGCCGGGTATCGAGGCGCTAGAGGCCGTGACGCAGGTGCTCGCGAACGCTGCGCGACAGGTTGCGGGCGATTTCCTCCATTCCATGCGGCGAGGGGTGTACCAGATCGGCGGTCAGGCCGGATACCGACGGGAACAGGTCCAGGCCAGAGAGATAGACCAGCCGGGGCAACCCCAGTTGCTCCACCGTCCGGCGCACAATTCCCCGGAAAGCCACGATCTTGGGGTCGGCTTCCAGGTCATAGTGGCAGGTGAACAGGTCAATGGCGAAAACCCACTGGTCGGGATGGGAACCGGCCACGGTGGCGAGGAAATACACGACGCGCCGGGCAAACTCGGAAGCGTCTATCGAGCCGATGATGTTGATACCCAGTTCCAGGGTAGCCAAATCCCAATCCGAGCGGGCGGCGATATAGTCGGCCATTTCCCGCTCCAGATGCGCACCCCCGCCAAATCCCAGGTTGATCAGATCGGCGCCCAACAATTGCGCCGTCCGCATGGCATAGGTGGCGGTGGGACGGACGGCGGCGTTCCCGTGGGTGATGGAGGAACCGTAGGCCAGATAGCGCACCGACGGGGTCTGCTCGGCGCTCGGTAGCTCGACATCCCCCTCCATGTTGTACAGCAGGGCGGCTGGTCGCCAGGGCAGAACGACCCGCGTCAATCGGGCGTCAAATGGCAGGCTATAGGTATCGGTAATGCGCACCAACTCGTCCAGGTTGGCGGGGCGTTCAATGATGATCTCGGTGCGCTCGCTTCCCACGACGCGCCAGTCTACCAAAAAACACCCCTGGTAAATCTCGATAATGGATGGCCGTTCGGTGCTGCGTAACGTCAGGCGCGCCCGCTCGCCCCGCAGGACAAAACGCGCCTCGCAGCCCGCCATCTCCAGCGCCCTGAATTGGGCGAATTCGTTCAAGCGCACGCGCAGGGCGTCGGGGATGCGGCTGCACAGCTTGCCCTCTCCCCCCGGCGCATCCAGCAATTCCTGTACGTTATACAGTTCGATACCTTTGTATATCATGGCGATCCCATCCTCTTTCGTGACGCGATCCGGCTGCTTTCCAGGCCGCACGGCATCCCCCGACGCGCCTACTCTACCACAGTCATTTCCGCGTGCCAACCACAATATCCAGTCGTGGGCGCAGTTTCCACTAATATTATGAAAAATTTGCTCATTTGCCCTCTCCCTGCTCGCAGGACCGTTGGCATCGGCATCTTGCAGGGGTCCAAAAGGCAGGTGAGGAGGTGACTTTTGTATAATGATGAGCCTTGGGGAAAAGTGATAGGGCCGACGGCGGGGTGGCGTGGTCGTCGCCGGTGTGGGTGACGGGAGAATAGCAAAGCGGGCGGGGCGCTGAAAATTACGAGCGCCTCGCCCGCTTGGATTACCCGCTTATTTGGCGGCGTCAGCCTCTGCCGCGCTGGTGGCCGCTGGCGGCATGATATCGTATGGGGCGGTTCTGCTGCCCGCCTTTTCGGCCTGGTCACGCTCGGTGGCGATGGTGCTCATATACAGGCGGATATCCCGCTCGATGATGCTCTCCACCCGCCGGGCAAAGGTGCGTATCGCGTCCGCATGGCTGCCAGCCTGAGAATAGGCGTCACCCGTCAGCAGCACAAAATCCCACCACTCGCGCTTGAGCATTTCGCTGCTGACCCGATAGTGCCGCCAGCGCTCGCCATATTGGAAGAACCCCTCCACAGCCACGGCGGCGGCCACGATTACGCCGAGCACTGCCGCAACCCAGCTCATCCAGGGCATCACGATACCCTGGCCGATGGTGACCGCTACGGGGATGAGGATGCCGCCGATGATAGCGATCAACTTCCAGAAGTAGAACCAATCGCGGTTTCTGTTCGCCCGGTTCTCCATCCAGATCAGCTGGTCCAGCCAGCGATCCTTCAGCAGGCAACTGGGCAACTGTTCCAATTCGAGGTCTTGGATAATCGCGTCCAGCCGCTCCCGCATCTCGCGCACGTATGCCTGATCTGCCGATTCGCGCCTGCTCGTGTCGGGCGCTACGCTCACCATTCCCGCATCCGCTGTCATGGAATGTCCCCCTTCCCGGACATAGCCTCGTCCGGTCTCCTATGTGCGTCGCGAGTACCCGTTTGCGTGGCAAGCATACAGCGCCCTGGAGGCGGGCAACTGCAAGCCTGCCCCGGACCATAACCCATTATAGCATATTCGATACGATTTTTGTCGCCTAGTTGGCGAAATTCGAGGCAGAATTGTGACAACGGGATACAAACACAGGCGGGAGGGTGGGCCGTGCTCGACGTTATGCTCTGACTGTACTGTAGGGCCACGGGGTAATGAGGCGTACTGTTGACTGCGGTAACCCGGCGTGCCGTCGCGTAGGTAGTTGAAACTGCACCAACCAGTGCATCGGCATAGGCAGTTAAAACTGCACCAACCGTTGCATCGCCAGCTTGCTGGCGCAGTCGCCCTTCGGCGACTGGCTCCCTAGCCTGCAAAGGCAGGTGCGCCATGCATGGCGGCGCCAACTTG
>JAAYXX010000392.1 GCA_012515695.1 Chloroflexota bacterium | reverse complement strand
TCTTGTTGGTTGCCCGTGCGCTCTAGTTCAGACGCCACAATGGCCCGTTTGAAGGCAAGCTGATCTTCGTAGCGGATATGCTGCCATTGGCAGCCGCCGCAGCTCTTGGCATAGGGGCAAGGAGGCTCCACCCGCTCCGGGGCGGGCGACAGCACGCGCAGCAGCCGCCCCCGCATAAAGCTTTTGCGCCGCTCGGTTATCTCTACCTCTACCGTCTCGCCGGGGATTCCACCGGGGACAAAAACGACCTGACCCTCATAGCGACCTACCGCATCGCCCCCATAGGCCAGATCGCGCAGTTCCAGCGTGATTACACTCATCCCAACTCTCCAGAAGCAATCAGGCAGGGTCTCTGCCTGGGAGTTTCGCATGTGTTACCACGATACGACAGGCTCGAAGCATAGCGCGAATCGGGCGAATTGTCCACTAGGGCTGCGGCTCTGGGCGACGCGTCTCGCGCCGCGCTCCGCGGCGCACCGCCTCGATCAATTCCGCCGGGTCGCCACCCTTGGCGACATAATCCCCCGCTCCCACCTGACGCATTTTGGCGATCATCGCATCTTGCTCATACATAGACAGGCCAATCACCCACGTGTCGGGCTGAGCCGCCAGAATCTGCTTGGTGGCCTCGACGCCATCCATATCCGGCATGCTCACATCCATCAACACCACGTCCGGGTGAGTAGATTGGGCCAGTTCTACCGCCGCCCGCCCGCTGTTCGCCTCGGCTACCAGTTCGATATCCGGCTCTTCTTCCAACAACCGGGCTAGCCCCTGGCGCACAATGTCGTGGTCGTCGGCCAATAGCACCCGCACCGGTTTGCGCTCGGCCTCCTCCTCCTTCTCTGGTGGCGCGGTGGGCTGCTGCTCGGTCTCGGACAGGCGCAAGGGCGCTGTGAGCGTTATTCGCGTGCCCTGCCCCGGCGCGCTGTCAATCTCTACGCTCCCGTCCAATGCCTCGATGCGCTCGCGAATGCTGAACAGCCCATAGTGCCCATCCTGCTGCTCGGCCTGGGAGACATCCATCCCTTTGCCCTCGTCGCTGATTTGCATCTGCACGACGTTGCCATCCGGGCGATGCAGCGACAACCCGGCGCGGTCTACACCGGCATGCTTGACGACGTTGAACAGCAACTCACGAGCCGCCTGGAACAGGCCGACCCGCATTTCCTCGGAAACCTGTTTTCCGAGGTCCTCAATATCCAGGTTGACTTGCAGGCCATAATGCTGTCGCATGTTCTCCGCCAACCATTGCAGCGCCGGGGCCAGCCCCGAACTGTACAGCATGGGCGGGCTTAGTTCCGCTGTCAGCGAGCGAGACTCGGCAATGGATTCCTCCAGCAGGTTATCCACTTGCTCCAATGCCTGCGCGTGGGATTTATCCTGTATTTGCCCCTGTAGCATGTTGATCTGCATTCTGGCTGCCGCCAACAATTGCTGGAGATGGTCGTGCAACAACTGGGACAGCCGTCGCCGCTCGCGCTCCTCGACACGGGTCATTTCCAGGACCATGCCGCGCAGGCGGAGCGTCCGCTCTCGCACGCGCTGCTCGAGCACTTCGTTCAGGTTTTTGAGGCGTTCCTCGCTCTCCCGCAGCTCTTCTTCGGCTCGCTTGTTGTCGGTCACATCGCGTAGCACTGACACCATTCTGATGTTGCCTTCCTCGTCACGTGCGGCCCGTTGGCTATCACTGAACCAGCGCCATTCGCCGTCCTTTTTTTGCCAGAGATACTCGAGGGGAGGTCTCACCTGATCGGGTTGCTCTATCACCCTGGTCATATAGTCCCGATAAGCCTGCTGATGGTCGGGATGCACCCGCGCCGCCTTGCCATCCGGCCCCATTGCGAGCAGTTCCTCTCTGGTGAATCCGGTTAACCTTTCCATAGACGGGCTGATCACATCGAACGTGTTTGTTTTTACGTTTACCTGTTCGATGCCATCCAACGAGAATCGGATCACGCGCTCCAGGCGTTGGCTGGCCTGTTGCAGTATTTGTTGGGTGGCCTTTTGTTCCGAGATATCCCGCCATGTGCCCACAAGCGCCTGGGGGCGGCCTTGCTCGTCATGCAAGAGCGAGCAACTATCTTGTATCCAGCTATAGCTGCCATCCTTGCGTTGCCAGCGGTACTGGATTGTCTGGCTCTCCTGCTCCGATTCCAATGCGCGAATACGCGCCATATACTGCTCGCGATCCTGGGGGTGAATGCGCTGCCGGACCTGATCCATCCCCATAGACTGCAATTCGTCCCGGCCAAAGCCAGTCACCGCCTTGCATGCCGAGTTCAGGCAAACGATCTCGCCAGTAAAGAGGCTCGAAACATACAGCGCGTCCGATAGTTGCCCGATGACCTGCCAGATGGATATGTCTTCGGGCAGATATGGCTCGCTATTCCTGATCTCCCGCACTTGTCACTCCTTCTCACAATCCTGTCCCCAGTCACCTGGGCCCGTGAGCAGAACAGGCCAGACTACTCGAGCTATTTGTTGCCAGGGGGCGGGCGCACTTGAGCAGATAGGGAGCAAAGGGTAGCGTTCATGGAGCAAGTCTCTGGATGAGAGAGCGCAATCGCTGGGGATGGTTGCTCTCATCCAGGAAGATAACGTCCTGACGCTGCAAGTATATCTCGCAGCCG
>JAAYXX010000391.1 GCA_012515695.1 Chloroflexota bacterium | reverse complement strand
GCGCTTCTGGAAGCCTGCAAGTTCCTGGATATCCGGCCCATCCTGGTGGACTGAGGGAGGGGGCGTCCGTGGCAACGCTGGATATCGTAGGGCTGGGCCTGTCCACGCTGGATGTGCTCATGCGCCTGAAGGACATGCCCACCTGGGAGCGACCCGGCGCGCTCAGTGATTTCGCGCTGGAAGGTGGCGGCCCGGTGGGGACGGCTTGCGTGGCCGCCGCCCGGCTGGGCGCGCGCGTGGGTTTTGTGGGAACGGCGGGCAATGACCTGGTGGCCGAACTCAAGCTGCGCTCGCTGCAGCAGGACGGTATAGACCTCAGCCGCCTGGTCGTGCGCCAGCAGCCGGAAACACAGCTCATCATGGTATATGTGCATGAGGAGACGGGGGAGCGCGCTTTTGGCACAGTCAGGCGCGCTCTGCCTTATGCTCCGCTGCAAATAGAGGAACTGGACCGCGACTATATCACGTCAGCCGAGTACCTGCACCTGGATGGAACCCACCCGGAGGCTGCTTTGCAGGCGGCGCGTTGGATGCACGAGGCGGGCAAGCAGGTCTGCCTGGATGGCTCCAAAACGAGTGGGCGGCCCATCTCGCCGCAGATGGCCGCGCTGGTTGCCGAGACAGATATCCTGATCTGCGGGTCGGGATTTGGCCGCTCGGCAACGGGGCAGGCTGATTTGTGGGCAGCAGGCGAGGCGATGTTGGCCCTGGGGCCGCGCATCGTCGTCCAGACAGAGGGCGCGGATGGCAGCTACACCGTCACCGCGACGGAGCGCTTTCACATTCCGGCGTTTGACGTGCCGGTGGTGGATACGACGGGCGCAGGCGATGTATTCCACGGGGCGTATCTGGTGGGGCTGCTGCGCGGCTGGGATTTGCATACCGTGGCCCTGTTCGCCACCGCTGTATCGGCCCTGAAATGCTGCAAGCTGGGTGGGCGCAGCGGCATCCCCACGTTTGACGAGGTGTTGGCCTTTTTGCGGCAACGGGGAATTGACAACCTGTAGGGGGTGGCGGCGCAACACATCATACATGGCTATGCACCGGCCAAGGAGGGCCGCACCGAGATTGACCGTTATTCGCCGAGGGGGCCTGACCTATCAACGGCCCCCTCAGGCGTCAGGTCTCAAGGGCGGACAGTTTGCAACTTGCGCGCCTGCAAGGCGCGGCTATCTGTCCGCCTCTGAAGGCGTCAGGTTGGGAGTTGGCTACATTATCGCTAGGGAGGGCGAAATGGCTTCATTCCACAACAAGATTCTACGGGTCAACTTGACGGATGGCACAATTGCAGTTGAAGAGCCTGGACAGGTCTACCTGCGGCGCTATATGGGCGGCTGGAACATCATCGCTGACGTGCTGCTCAAAGAGGTGCCCAAAGGAGCCGACCCATTAGGGCCAGAGAACAAGCTGGTGTTCGCCCCTGGTGTGCTTACGGGGCTGGCTATCTCTGGGGCGGCTCGCATGGCTGTGGGCGCCAAGTCGCCGCTTACCGGCGGGTTTGGGGCTGCCGAGGTAGGGGGATATTTTGGCTCCGAGTTCAAGCAGGCCGGGTTCGACGCTCTGATCGTGGAAGGCGTGTCGCCCAAGCCGGTCTACCTGTGGATCAAGGACGGCCAGGTGGAAATCCGCGATGCGTCACATTTGTGGGGCAAGACCACCAAAGAGACCCTGGAGGCTCTGCGGGAAGAGTCGGACAGGCGCGCGCAGGCGGCCATGATCGGGCCGGGTGGCGAGAACATGGTGCGGTATGCTTGCGTGATGGATGGCCTGAAGGATGCCGCCGGGCGCACGGGGCTGGGCGCGGTGATGGGGTCCAAGCGGCTCAAGGCCGTGGTGGCCCGCGCTACGAACAGGCTGGAGGGCGTCAACCCGGAGAAGGTGCGCGAGATGGCCCGGTTCGAGGCCGAGCAGGTGCGCGAGGGTAAACGCAGTGCTGGCATGTCCAAGTGGGGCACGGGCGGCGGCGACATGATGGACGGCGTATTGCAGGGCAACCTGCCCATTCGCAATTTCCGCGATGGCGAGTTCCCCGAAGGCGACGGATTGAGCTATATCATGGACAAGATCGGCGTGCAGATGGAGGGGTGCTATGCCTGCGCTGTGCGCTGCAAAAAGGTGGTCAAAGCCGAGACACCGCAGTATAGCGTGGACCCGTCCTATGGCGGGCCGGAATACGAGACCCTTGGCTCGCTGGGTTCCACCTGCGGGGTGAGCGATGTGGTGGCTGTTTCGCGGGCCAACGAGCTGTGCAATGCCTACTCGCTGGATACTATCGGGGCAGGAGTGACCATTGCCTTTGCGATGGAGTGCTTTGAGAATGGCCTGTTGACCCTGGAAGACACGGATGGCATTGACCTGCGCTTTGGCAATGGCGATGCCATGATCCAGATGGTGTCCAAGATCGCTCGGCGCGAAGGGCTGGGCAACCTGCTGGCCGAGGGGCTGGCTACGATTGCCGAAAAGATCGGGCGCGGGTCCGAGATGTACGCCATGCAGACCAAGAACCAGGCCTTTCCCATGCACGAGCCGCGCTTCAAGCGGGGGCTGGCGATCGGCTATGCGGTATCGCCCACGGGCGCGGACCATTGCCATTCGCTGCACGATTCCGGCATGGTGAACGCCACCGACGAGGGCTTTACGACTAACGGGCGGCTGCGCGGCCTGGGCGTGTTGGAGCCGATGCCCCTGGAAAGCCTGGGGCCGGAGAAGGTGCGGGCTGGTATATACCATTCCACGGTGAACGTCATGTTCAACTGCCTGCCGATGTGCATGTTCCCTGGGTGGAGCGTCAACGAGATGGCTGAACTCGTGGAGGCGGCCACAGGCTGGGATGTGACTACTTACGAGTTGATGCAGGTAGGCGAACGTGCCTTGAACCTGGCGCGGGTGTATAATATGCGCGAAGGGTTCACCATCGACGATGACCGCCTGCCAGAGCGCAGCTATGGCCCGACCATCGGCGGCGCGCTGGCCGACGGGGGCATTGACCGCGAGGAGTTACGCGAGGCGGTACAGACCTACTATGGCATGATGGGCTGGGACGAGGAGACCGGCAAGCCGAGGCGCGGCACTCTCGAATCGCTGGACATCGGCTGGGCGGCGAGCTACCTGCCCCAATAGCAAGATATAAATAGCAAGGCATAAGCAGGGGGGATGAGGGGGCGCCCCCACCGGACGCGCCCCCTCATCCCCCTGTTGCTGCTAGAGCAGCGCCCCTGCCGGGCCAAAGCTACGGAACGAATTGTTGATTGACCGCTATTTCTGCGACTGACACTAGAGTAGGTATTCTATGCGTCTGCGACTATCGGGCGTCAGCGGGCTAGACCGCGACGCCCAATTGCTTGTCCTTATTTCGGGGATCACCTCGTCAAGTTATCTCGGTATTCAGCAGTTATTGAGAGTGTTTTATGTGTTGCGGTTGGGGCATGGCCCGGAATATGTGGGGTTTCTGGGGGCTGCCGGGGCGCTGACCTATATGGCCGTGAGCATCCCCGGCGGCGCGCTGGGCCAGCGGTTTAGCTCTCGCTCGATGCTGATGGTGGCGGGGCTGCTGATGGTGGTGGGGATGATCTTGTTTCCCCTGGCGGCCTGGTTGCCTGCGAGGCTGGGGTATGTCTGGCCGCTGGCGTCGCAAGTTGTGATGACGACGGGCTGGACGATCTTGAACGTCAACGCAATCCCCGCGTTGATGGCGGTCACTACTGAGGCAAGCCGGGGCAGCGCCTACGCGATCAACAATTCGGCCAAGAACCTGGGCACGCTGTTGGGAACCCTGTTGGGCGGAGTGTTGCCCGGCCTGTTCGCCGGGTTGCTGGGGCAAAGCCTGGATTCTGCGCGCCCCTATGAACTCGGGTTGTGGGCGGGGGCGGTGTTCGCCGTTGTGGCGCTGGTGCCGATTGCCCTGCTGCGACGGACGGAGCGGGCCACGATTGTCGAGCGGGTGGAACAGTGCGAGCCGTTTCCGGTCGGGCTGGTGGTGCTGTTGGCGGCTTCGGCCTATTTGACGCACGCCAGCTATAGCGCCTGCCAGGCGTTTGGCGGGGCCTACATGGACACCGAGTTGAACCTGTCTACCTCGTCCATTGGCCTGCTGACCAGTCTGGCGCAGCTTGCGGCAGTGGCGGCGTCTTTGCTCACCCCTCGGCTGGTGGCCCGATACGGCCATCGCTGGATTCTGTCCGGCACGGCGCTGGGGATGGCCGCGAGCCTGATTCCGTTTGCGTTGTGGTTCCATTGGCTGGGGGCCACCGTGGGGCGGGTGGGGGTGCTCGCCCTGGAAGGGATGTGGCTACCCGCGCTGCAACCGTTTCAGATGGGGCGGGTCGGGCCGCGCTGGCGGTCGCTGGTGTATGGAATCCTGTCCATGATAATGGGCCTGAGTTTTGGGGTCATCAGTCTGGCGGGCGGGTATATCGTGGCGGCCTATAGCTATCGCCATGTTTTCCTGTTGGGGGCGGGGCTGGCGACTGTGGGGGCCGGGCTGATGTGGGCGGCGTCTCGCTGGCGGGCGCAGGCTGCTGTCGGCGTGCCCACGCCCGCTCAGGAGTAGCCGCATCTTGTCGGACCGCCGCCATCCCTGGCTAATGGCGCTAACTTTTCGCGGATCAATTGCTGGAGCAAAATCGGAATTGCCCTCATCCGCCCTTCGGGCGCCAACCTGGGCGGAGGCGATGGATAGAAGGCGAAAATCAGCGCTGTAACGTTCGATCCTCGCCGCTTGCGGTCGCGCCCAGCACTGAAGGTGCCGGGCTGATGATTGTAAAAAGTAGTCTAAAGACTACTATAATGCAATCAACTCGTTTCAACGAGTTTCGCCTTCTCCCAGCCGGGAACCTTCAGTTCCCGGTGTGGCGGCGGCGAAAGATATAAGGATGAGCCGTCTGGGAGAGGGAACGGCATTTGCCTCGCTTTTTTTCATGATAACCAAAAGTTAGCGCCATTAGCCATCCCTGGCGGCATCATATCAAGCCGCCAGGGATGGCGGTCCGATGGGGGAAATCTCATCCCCCAGCCCCCTCTCCAAACTTGGAGAAGGGTGCAGAGGCGGACAGTAGTCGCGCCTTGCAGGCGCGCAATCCCTAGCGGGACAGGGGCCTGTTGCCCACCCTCGCAATCCAGGCCCGCGACCATTCCACGGCGTCTAGCTCCAGGTCGCAGATGCAGCTCGCCAAAAAGATCATTCCGGCGATGCGCCCCTCTCGTAGCCAGGCGAGGCCCGTTTCGCATTGCCGCTCCATGAGTTCCACGGGCATGGGCTGGTGCGTGCCGTAATCCCACATATACAGGCCCAAAAGCTTGTCGCTGTGGGGGGCGAGTTGTTCCAGCCGGGCCATGTTGGCCTCCATGTCATGCAGGTCGGCGGCTCGCCATGTCCAGAGGGAGGCGTCGTCGCACAGGGCGAGATACGGCTCCAGGGGCATGTCGAGTTGGTGGGTATAGAGCGTCACGCCCAGCCGCAGCGTGCGATCGGGCAGGCGCATCTCTTGCTTCAGGGCGCGGATTTGCTCCACGGGCAGCACTCCGGCGTCTCCCGCGTGTTCGGGCGCGTGGAAAAAGTCGTCCATGAACAGGCCGACGATGTTGGGAAAGCGCCGGGCCAGCGCCAGCACGTGCGCGCGCTCCTCCGCCGAGTTTTCGCCGCCCGCCCCTACGGTGGACCAGTACAGGCGCTTGAGCGGCCTCAGCGCCAGGGCGTACTGGTCAAAGGGCATGGCGGGGCGTCCCTCGTAGCGCACCATAATCATGTTGGGCACGTCCAGGTAGCAGGCGCCCTCCATCGGTGTCATGCGCGAGTTGGCGGGCAGGTTCCAGTCTTTGTTGTGGCTGCCCGCCTCGTGTCCCCAAATCCACAGGCGATCGCGCACAGTGTCTTGCATCGCTCCACCTCCATCAGGCGTTAGTCTTTGCCCAGCAGCTTTTTCAATGCCTGAGCATAGTAGACATAATTGGGCCACGAGACATCATCGGGGATGCAGTGGTCCAGGTCGGGGATATAGCGCCCGCGCTCCACGGCGGGCCGCACGCGCTCTAGCTCGGCGTCAATGGCTTCCGGGCCAACGGCCAGGACGCGCTTGTCCACGCCGCCCATCATCGCCAGGGTCGGGTACTTGGCCTGCAACACGTTCACATCGCAGCCTGCTGCCACTTCCAGGGGGAACAGGAAATTGACGCCCGCGCGCATCATGCAGGGGATGATCAAGTCCGGGTTGCCGTCCGTGTCTACCGAGATCAGGGGGATGCCGTGCTCGTCGGCAAAACGCTTGATGCGGCGATAGTTCGGCCCCATGAACTCGTCCCAATGGCGGGGAGAGATCAGCGGCCCCTGAATGCCGGACATATCTTCCCAGATGTGAATGAC
Source organism: Chloroflexota bacterium (assembly GCA_012515695.1). Taxonomy (GTDB): domain Bacteria; phylum Chloroflexota; class Anaerolineae; order UBA1429; family UBA1429; genus JAAYXX01. The sequence continues at coordinate 6,878 of JAAYXX010000391.1, read as the reverse complement.
GTCTACACGCACCTCGCGCACCACTTGCTCAAAGACGGTGAGGTATAGCGACGTGAGGTGATCCATGATGTCGTGTACGAGGTCGGGCATGGTATAAAAGGCGAGCAGGCACTCCTCATCGCCCAGCAGCCAGCGCACGCCGCCGAACAGGGTGACGTCGGGGAAATAGCCCAACTGGATGGGATACCCCTTGGCCGTCCACTCGGCGCACTGCTGGCGCCAATCCCCGGCCAGCCGGTCGGGGTGATCGGGGTCGAGCCGCTCTTGCTTGAAGCGTCGCCAGTCGTCCCAGCCTTTGACGGGAAACTCGAGGAATTGGGACATGGAGACATTGCCCTTGAGGTCGCGGCGCTTGATGCCCCAGCTATCAATGTGGATGATCTCGTTGTCGTCTTCATACAGGATAGTGCGCTCAAAGCGGGGGCAGGGGCCGCAATTGACCGGCACGACGCAGGGGGGCTGGTCGGAGCCAAAGTCGCCCCGGTGGTCGACGACGGTGGCGGGCTTGCCCTCCCTCTGCCAGCGTTCCCACGTGGTGCCCCAGGGACTCCAAAAGAGCCAATAAGGCGGCCTGTCTACCGGCTCACCCAGCATCCAGGCTACGAAGCGTTCTCGGTCGTTCATGTTGTCAGTTACCTTTTCGTTGATAGAATAAACTCTCACCCTCACCCGCGCCCTATGGGCGCACCCTCTCCCAGAGGGCGGGGGCAGTGGGGCCTCTCCCTGTCTGTAGGCGCACCATCCTGGCGTGGGATTGCGCGCCTACAAGGCGCGGCTACCTGTCCGCCTCTGAATCCAGGGGGCGGGACTATTGCACCAGCAGCACCTTTCCTGATTGGCCGGAGGCAAAGGTGGCAAAGGCTTCGTCGGCCTGGGCCAGGGGGAAGCGGTGGGTAGCCAGGTCGGCAACTTGCAGGCCGCGTCGGTATAGCTCCAGGATATGGAAATAGTCTGCGGCTGTAAAATACCAGGAGCCAATGGCGGTGAGTTCCTTGCGGATGAACTGCGGGCTGGGGCGGACGGTGGCCTCTGGTTTCTCGCCGATGAATGCCATGCGCCCGTGGATGCCGACGCTCTCCAGGGCCAGCGTGGTGGTAGCCGGGGAGCCGGAGCAATCCAGCGCGACGCTCACGCCGCGCCCGCCGGTGAGTTCGCGAATGCGCTTCACGGGGTCGCCGTCGGCGGGATCGAGCGCGACGCTGGCCCCCAGGCGTTGCGCCAACTCACGCCGATAGGGGAGGCTCTCCACGGCCAGGATGCGCGCGCCCAAAAAGCGCAACACGGCGATGGACCCCAGCCCAACCGGCCCGCAGCCGAACACGCCCACGGTGTCGGCGGAACTGACGTGCAGGCGAGCGAGCGCGTGATAGGGCGTGCCGATGGTATCGCCGCCCAACAGCACCCCCTGGTCGAATGGCACATCGTCGGGGAGGGGCAAGCAGCAAGACGCGGGCACGACCATATACTCGGCATGGGTTCCGCCGTGGAAGCGAGACTGCGCGCAATGCTCCGGGTCTCCGGCCACGCAGTATTCGCAGCTTCCGCAACCGCTGAACACCTGGACGGCGACTCGCTGGCCTACGGCGAGGCCGCACGAGGCGCCCAGCGCGACGATTTCGCCCGCGCCTTCGTGCCCGGCAATCCCCTGGCTGGCGTGGGGGCCGCGATAGTCGTGCAGTTCGCTGCCGCATACGGCGGAGGCGCGTATACGCAGCAGCACTTCGCCGGGCTTGGGTTCTGGGGTGGGAACTTCGCGCACGTCGATATGACTATGACCTGCATAAAAGACGGCTTGCATGTGGATTATCCTTTCTCATGGGTTGGCAGGTAGGTTGTGACTCGTGTCTTGACGGACCCTTGGGCAGACGCGCTGTTTTCAGCGTCTCGCGTATTGTACAGGCATCTGCCCATTGGGCACAAGCAAAAGACCTCGTCCCCCAGCCCGATCTACTGATATAATATGAAGCCGCCAAGGATGGCTAATGGCGCCAACTTTTCGCGGATTCCCCTCATCCGCCCTTCGGCCACCGGCATACATGCCGCCCTCGCCCCCTGGGAGAGTGCGGCATGCATGCCGGGCGGCTGGGTACAGCCGGGGGTGAGGGTGGTCCGCTGGCGAGGTCCTGTAGCCATTCACCTCGCTTTTTTCCGTGACAACCAAATGTTAGCGCCATTGGCCAAGGATGGCGGCGGTCCAATCCCCTTCCAGGAGGGTGGGGTTGATCTGGAGAGAGGGATAGTGTGACGCGTTGTGCCGCTCGTTGACAGGGAGCGGGGAACATGCTATAACCCGCATAGAATCCAGGAGCCGCAATACGCGGGCGCAGTCTGCGGGCGCGATGTTTATCGCTGACACTATCAAGGTAGCATTTATCTATGCCGAAACGCAGTACCCTATCTTCCATTGCTTCCCATCGCTCGCCGTGCCGGTGCTTTCCCGGCCACGCTGCTTCGGGTTCGCTGCTATCCCCCAGGGTACGAATCCCCACACGAGAGATCGCCTACGGCATAAACAATATTCTTCTTGTCACCCGGCAGATGCCAGGGCTGCCACTTGAGGAGGGACATGAATAACCGCGACCGTTTTCGCCACGTACTACGTTTTGAACGGGTGGACAGGCTGCCCCGCTTTGAGTGGGCCACCTGGTGGGATCAGACCATCAAGCGATGGGAGGGGGAGGGGTTGCCCAGCAATCGCCCTGAGGGAGAGGCCGGGGTCGTCGCCATCATGGAGTTCTTTGGGCTGGACCCGGTCTGGCAGATGTGGTTTCCCATCCAAAAGCCCGGCTATCCTTCCATGCCCCACGGCCAGGGACCTGTGGAGGATATGCGTAGCTATGAGGCCGTCCGCGAATACCTGTACCCGGAGATTGATTGGGACTCGGCTTTCCCGCCGGAGGTGCGCGAACGCCACGCCAAGGGGGAATTGGCCGTCTGGTTCACGCTCAACGGGTTCTTTTGGTTTGCGCGCAGCCTGTTGGGGATCGAGCGCCATCTGTATGCCTTTTACGACCAGCCCGACCTGATGAAGCGCATTAACGATGATCTGTTTGCCTTTAACAAGCGCGTGATCGAGGGGCTGACGAACTATATCGAGCCCGAGTTCATGACCTTTGCTGAGGACCTGTCGTATAACCACGGCCCCATGCTGTCCAAGAGCCTGTTCGACGAGTTTATGGCCCCGTATTACCGCGAGTTGACGCCTTTGCTGCGGGCGCGCAACATCGTGCCAATGGTGGATTCGGACGGCAACGTCGAGTCGTGCCTGTCCTGGTTCATTGACGGGGGCGTGGAGGGATTGTTGCCCTTTGAGCGGCAGTCCGGGGTGGATATTGCCCGCGTGCGCGAGCGGCATCCCGATTTCCGTATCATCGGGGCGTTTGACAAGATGACGATGACCAGGGGCAAGGAAGCCATGCGCGCCGAATGGGAGCGGCTGCTGCCCATCATGCGGCAGGGCGGGTTTATCCCCGGCGTGGACCATCAGACGCCGCCGGGGGTGTCGATGGCGCAATATCGCGATTACCTCGACCTGATGTGGGAATACACCGAGCGCGTATAGACTCGACGTGGAGGTATCATCATGAAAGAGTGGACGCCCAAAGAGCGCGTGTTGACCGCTTTTGCCCGCCAGGAGCCGGACCGAGTGCCGATCAATTATCATTCCAATCCGGGCATTGACCTGCGACTGAAGCAGCACTATGGACTGGCGGCAGATGACCACGAGGGGCTGCTACAGGTGTTGGGTGTGGATTTTCGCAGTGTGGGAGCCAGGTACGTTGGCCCCAAGCTGCACGCCGATGTGCCGGGGCGACAGGTGGACAACTGGGGCATCCATCGGCGCTGGATCGAGCACGAGTCGGGCGGCTATTGGGATTATTGCGATTTTCCTCTGCGGGAGGCTACCGTTGAGATGGTGGCCGAGTGGCCCATGCCATCGCCCGACGACTATGATTATTCCGAGGTGGCCGAGACCTGTCGACGGTATCAGCAATACGCGATCAACGGGGCGGCGGGGTTTGGCGACATCATCAACGGCAACGGCATGCTGCGGAGTATGGAGCAGACCTTTATTGACCTGATCACCGAAGACCCGGCGGGCATGTTGCTGGCTGACCGGCGCATGGAAATCCAGGTAGAGGTTACGGCGCGGGTGCTGGAAGCGGCGCGTGGCGGCGTGGATTTCCTCTGGTTGGGGGAAGACCTGGGCACGCAGATCGGCCCTTCCATCAGTATGCAGGTCTTTCGCAAGCAGATTCGCCCGCGCTATGAACGGTTCTGCGAGCTGGCGCGAGCCTATAATCTGCCGATGATGATGCACTGCTGCGGCTCTAGCAGTTGGGCATTCGACGAGTTTATAGATATGGGTATCACCGTGGTGGAGACGCTCCAGCCAGAGGCGACCAACATGGCGCCGGAGTATCTCAAGGCGCGCTATGGGGATCGGCTGGCTTTCCACGGCTGTATCTCTACCGCCGGGCCGGTGGCCTATGGCACGGTGGCCGAAGTGGTGGACTATTGTCGGCACACGCTGCAAGTGATGATGCCCGGCGGCGGCTATTGCTTTGCGCCCACCCATGCTCTACAGGACAACTCGCCGACGGAGAACGTGGTGGCGATGTACGAGACAGCCCACACCTACGGACGATACTAGACGAGATTAAAGGAGAATTGATGAATAACCGCGAACGCGCCCTGGCGATTCTGAACTATCAGGATTATGACCGCATGCCTGTGGTGCATTTCGGCTTTTGGGACAAGACTCTGGTAAAATGGGCCGCCGAAGGCCATCTCACGCCCGCCGAGATTCAGGGGGTAGCTGATGGCAACGACCAGGAGCGGGCCATTGCCACCAAGTTGGGGTTCGATTTCAACTGGTATCACACCTACGGCGCGCACACGAGCCTGCTGCCCGCCTTTGAGCGCCGCGTGGTGGAAGTGACTCCCGACGGCTTTGAGAAGGTGCTGCAAGAAGATGGCACGGTGGTGCTGCATCGTGGAGACGCGGGGGCTATTCCCGCGCACGTGGATCACCTGCTCAAGGGCCGCAAAGAGTGGGAGGAGCTATACCTGCCCAGGCTGCAATACTCTGCGGAGCGGATCAACTGGCAGGCTTTGGAGGCCCTGAAGGACGATAGCGGGCGCGAGGAACCCATCGGCCTGCACTGCGGCAGCCTGTACGGCAATATCCGCACCTGGTTGACGCTGGAAGGGTCGGCTTTTCTGCTGGCTGATGACGAGGCCCTGTTCACCGAGATCATTGACACGGTGGGAGAGCTATGCTACCGTGGAACAGAGGCGGCGCTGGCCTCTGGTGCCAAGTTTGACTTTGCCCACTTTTGGGAGGATATTTGCTTCAAGAGCGGGCCGCTCATCAACCCGCGTGTGTTCGCTGCCAAGGTGGGGCCGCATTACAAGCGGATTACCGACCTGACCCGCAGCTATGGCCTGAACATCTGCTCGCTGGACTGCGACGGCAAGATTGACGCCCTGGTTCCCATCTGGATGGAGAACGGGGTGAATACCATGTTCCCCATCGAGGTGGGCACTTGGGAGGCCGACATTCAGCCGTGGCGGGCAGCATATGGCCGCGAGTTGCGCGGGGTGGGCGGAACCAACAAGGTCGTCTTTAGCCGGGACTATGCGGCGGTGGACGCGGAAATCGAGCGGCTGCGTCCGTTGGTCGAACTGGGCGGGTTTATCCCTTGCCCCGATCATCGCATCCCGCCCGACGCCAAATGGGAGAATGTACAGTATTACTGCGAGCGCATGCGGCAGGTGTTTGGCTGAACGTGCGCGTCCCTGTTCGCTATGCGGCGGGCAGGGCATTCCATAGCAACAGCATTACATCCATTGCTACCAGGAGGCGCTATGCCCAGACGGAAAAAGCTCCCGAACATTGTTCTGTTCGGCGTGGATTCACTTCGCGCCGACCATCTCAGTTGCTACGGCTATCATCGCCTGACAAGCCCGCACATTGACCGGTTTGCCCAAGAAGGCACGCTGTTCGAGCGGCACTATAGCACGCATATCCCCACCACCAGCGGGTATGCCAACATGCTCACCGGCATGGACGTGTTCAGCACGCAAGTGGTGGCCCTGGGCCACAAAGGCCCCATGCGCCCGGAGGTCAGCACGCTGGCCGAGATTCTGCGAGGGGCGGGGTATACCACCACGTCCGTGGGGTTCGAGGGGAACCCGGCGTCTCGCGGGTTCGACAAGTATATCAGTTTCAAGGGCTGGGGCGGTTGGAACGAGGGCCGCAGCCCCAAAGCGCAGAACCTGAACGAGGTGGCTATTCCAGAGTTGGAGCGGCTGTTGGGTCAGAAGCAGCCGTTCTTGCTGTTCATGCGCCATATGGACCCCCACTCGCCCTATCTGCCGCCCGAACCCTACGAGCGGATGTTCTATCACGGCAACGAGTGCGATCCGCGCAACCACTCGATGGACCCGGTAATGGCGTTCAAGCCGTTCTGCGACTATTTCGCCAGTTGGATGCCGCCCGGCATCACGGACAAGGATTACGTCATCGCCCAGTACGACGGCGCCATCGCTTACATGGACGCCTGCATCCAGACCATCTTTACGGCGCTGGAGGCGCGGGGCGTGCTGGATGAAACGCTGGTGATCCTCACGGCGGATCACGGCGAGACGTTGTATGACCATGATTGCTACTTTGACCATCATGGTCTGTACGACGTGACGCTACACGTGCCCCTGATTATCCGTTACCCGGGCCGGGTTCCTGCGCGGCGGCGGGTCAGCGGGTATAGCCAGCATCCCGACCTGGTTCCCACCATTCTCGAGTTGACGGGCGTGCAGCCGGAGGGGATCGCGTTTGATGGCAAGAGCCTGCTGCCCATGATCGCGGGGGAGGT
>JAAYXX010000390.1 GCA_012515695.1 Chloroflexota bacterium | reverse complement strand
GCTGACGAGCGCCGCTAACACGTTTGCCCCGTCTGCGCAGGTCATTCACATTGACATAGACCCCGCCGAAATCGGCAAGCGGGTGCGGGTGGATATGCCCATTGTGGGGGATGCGCGCAATGTGCTCAACAAGCTGCTCCCGCTGGTCGGCTCGGCCAGCCGCCCCGAATGGCTGGCCGAAATTGATGCGTGGCGCAGCGATTCGCGGGTGCGTGATATTCTCTGGCAGGAAACCGATGAACTGATCCCGCAATATGTAGTGCGTCATATCTGGGAGGCCACCGAAGGGCATGCCACTATGGTCAGCGACGTGGGCCAAAACCAGATGTGGGAAGCGCAATACTACCTGCATCAAAAGCCCAGCGGGCTGATCACCTCCGGCGGCCTGGGCACGATGGGCTTTGCCATTCCGGCGGCTATGGGCGTGCAACTCGCGCGCCCGCAAGACTCGGTGTGGGTGGTGGCAGGCGATGGAGGCTTTCAGATGACCTGCCACGAACTGGCGACCATCGTCCAGGAAAAACTGCCCATCAAGATGGCCATTCTGAACAATGGCTATCTGGGAATGGTGCGGCAGTGGCAAGAGTTGTTCTTCCACCGGAATTACGTGGGGACGCCGATTCTCGGCCCTGACTTTGCCAAGCTGGCCGAAGCCTACGGGATTCCTGGTGTGAGCGTCAAGAACAAGGCCGACGTGCCCGCTGTGATTGCCGAGGCGATGGCTACGGATGGCCCCTACCTGATCGATTTCCAGATTGAAAAAGAGCATAACGTGTTCCCGATGGTGCCGTCGGGGCAGCCCATTCACGAAATGCTCCGTCGGCCCCTTCCTACCGACTAGCCGGGGAATGGGTGGGCCAAGTGTGAGCGAATACGAGAAAGAGGAAAACAATGGGTACATTGCCTCTAAACAATAGCTATTCCAGGCGTACGCTGGTAGCCTTGATGGAAGACAAACCTGGCGCTCTCAGCCATGTGGTGAACCTCTTCCGGCGGCGCAATTACAACATCGAGAGCCTCACCGTTGGACACAGCGAAATACCCAACATCTCGCGTATGACCGTCGTCGTGTACGCGAATGATGCCGTAGTAGAGCAGATAGCCAAGCAGTTGTACAAGCTGGTGAACGTCCTCAAAGTGAGCGAGCTTGCCGACGATAAATCGGTCTCCCGCGAACTGGCCCTGCTCAAGGTCCACGCCACTTCGTCCAACCGGGCGGAAATCAAGCAGTTGGTGGATATTTTCCGCGCCCAGATCGTTGATGTGTCTCACGAATCGATGACCATCGAGATCACCGGCACGGAAGACAAGGTGGACTCGTTGCTCAACATGCTCAAGCCCTTTGGCGTCAAAGAGTTTGCGCGCACCGGCCGCCTGGCGATGGCGCGGGGAATTGCCACGGTAAGCGGCAGCCGGTTTTAACTCGTGTGACGGGGGTATCTGTTGCCCTACGCCCAAAAGATAATTCATGAACTGGAGGAATGACAATGCCTACGATTTATTACGAACAGGATGCGGACCTTTCTCTGCTGGATGGCAAAAAAATCGCCATCATTGGCTACGGCAGCCAGGGTCATGCACATGCCCTGAACCTCAAGGACAGCGGTTGCGATGTGCGCGTGGGGTTGTACAAGGGAAGCAAGTCCTGGGCTGAAGCGGAAAAGGCCGGCCTGACCGTAAAACTCGTTGCCGACGCCGCCGCGGAAGCGGATGTGATCATGATGCTGGTTCCGGACACCAAAGCGCCCGAAGTCTACAAAGAGGCCATCGCGTCGAATCTGAGCGCGGGCAAAATGCTGATGTTCGCCCACGGCTTTTCTATCCACTACAACCAGATCGTCCCGCCGGAGAACGTAGACGTAACGATGATCGCGCCCAAGGCCCCCGGCCATCGGGTGCGCGAAATCTTCCCCGAGGGGCAGGGCGTGCCGGGGTTGTTGGCCGTGTACCAGGATGCCACGGGCAACGCCAGGCAGATGGCGCTGGCCTATGCCAAGGGGATCGGCTGCGCGCGCGCCGGGGTTATCGAGACCACCTTTGCCGAGGAAACCGAAACCGACCTGTTCGGCGAGCAGGCTGTGCTGTGCGGCGGCGTGTCGGCGCTGATCAAGGCGGGCTTTGAGACGTTGGTGGAAGCGGGCTACCAGCCCGAGATCGCCTACTTTGAGTGCCTGAACGAACTCAAGCTGATCGTGGACCTGATCTACCAGGGTGGCCTGTCCTACATGCGCTACTCTATCAGTGACACCGCCGAGCATGGCGACTATTACGCTGGCCCCAAGATAGTCACCGACGAGACCAAGGCGGCCATGAAGCAGTTGTTGAAGGATATCCAGAACGGCGAATATGCGCGGCTCTGGATTCTGGAGAACCAGGCCGGGCGGCCCAGCTTTAACCTGATGCGTCAGCACGAGCAGAACATGCAGATTGAGCAGGTGGGGCGCAAGCTGCGCGCCATGATGTCCTGGCTAAACGCCAAATAGCGTTTTCGAGATGACGGGCTGTAGTTCGTAGCCGCGCGATCCCTGGCGCGCCCCGTGGAAGGAGATTGGACCGCCGCCATCCTTGGCGGCTTGCAATGATGCCGGCTGGAAGCCGGCGGTCCAATGTCCGCGAGCTATTTTGTTCAAGCTCATGATAGCGCGCCTACGGGCTACGGCCTGCCATAAGAGAGGTAGAGGGGAAGTATGGTTAGCATAGCAGTGCTTGACACAACCTTGCGCGACGGCGCGCAGCGGGAAGGGATTTCACTTTCGGTCAAGGATAAACTGCGGATTGCCCAAAAGCTCGACGAACTGGGCGTGACGTATATCGAGGGGGGGTGGCCGGGGTCGAACCCCAAGGACGCCGAGTTTTTCGCGTTGGCGCAGCGCATGGACTGGCAGCATTCCAAGGTGGCTGCTTTTGGCAGCACCCGCAAAGCTGGCGTGCCCGTCGAACGAGACTTGAACGTGCAGGCATTGCTGGCCGCGGGTACGCCGGTGACCGTGATCGTCGCCAAGTCGTCGCGGATGCATGTCACCGATGTGCTGGGCACTCGGCTGGAAGAGAACCTGGCGATGATTCGCGACACGGTGTCCTATCTCAAGCAGGCCGGGCGCGAAGTGCTGCTAGACGCCGAGCACTTTTTCGACGGCTACAAGCTGGACGCCGAATATACCTTGTGCGCGGTGCAGGTGGCGGCGGAAGCTGGCGCGGATTGCGTGGTGTTGTGTGATACCAACGGCGGCACGCTGCCCTCTGAAATGATGCGCATCATCGCCGCCGTGCGCGAGCGATATCCGCAAGTGGCGCTGGGCATCCATTGCCATAACGACACGGGCATGGCCGACGCCTGTACGCTGCTGGCCGTGGAGGCCGGGGTCTCCCATATCCAGGGAACCATCAACGGCTATGGCGAGCGCTGCGGCAATGCCAACCTGTGCACGATTATCCCCAACTTGCAGCTCAAGATGGGGTACGATGTGTTGGCAGCCAACCGGCTTGCCCTGCTTACCGACGTGTCGCGCACAGTCAGCGAGATCGCCAACCTGCGCCCGGACGAACACGCGCCGTATGTGGGGAGTAGCGCCTTTGCTCACAAGGCAGGGTTGCACGTCAGCGCGCTGCTCAAGGCCAGGGACAGCTATCAGCACGCCGAGCCTGAGCTGGTGGGCAACCGGATGCGCGTCCTGGTTTCCGAGCTTTCGGGGCGCGGCAACATCACCCACAAGCTGGAGGAATTGTCTCTGGGCTTTGGCCTGAACGACGCCGAGGTGCGGGCGATTACCGAGCGGGTCAAGAGCCTGGAGAGCCAGGGCTTTCAGTTCGAGGGGGCCGACGGCTCGTTTGAAATCCTGGTGCGGCGCGCGCGCCCCGGCTATCAGCCCTCTTTCCATGTGCTGGATTTTACGGTGTTGGTGGAGAAACGCGCCGATACGGCGATGCTGGCGGAGGCGATGGTCAAAGTGCAGGTGGATGGAAAGGTAATGCACACCGCTGCCGAAGGTCTCGGCCCGGTACACGCCCTGGACAAAGCCCTGCGCAAAGCCCTGTTGCCCTTCTACCCGGAACTGGACCGTATCCAGTTGACGGACTATAAAGTGCGAATACTTGACGAGCAATCGGCCACGGCGGCCCAAACTCGCGTGCTGGTGGACGCCAGCGACGGCGAGCGTTCCTGGACCACCGTAGGCTCTTCCGTGAACATCATCGAGGCTAGTTTCCAAGCCCTCCTGGACAGTCTGGAGCTGCCGCTTCTAAGGCGGGCTTCCCAGCAGGAGACCGGCGTCGCTATGGGCAGCGACGTCCAAGGTCGGGAAGTCCGCTAGCCTTCAGACTGGTGTGCCCTGCGTTACGCGAAACGAGAATAATACACAATCAGCCAGGAGGGATTGTCTTATGGACAGGGTTGTTATCTTTGATACGACGTTGCGAGACGGGGAGCAATCTCCGGGAGCAACGATGCATACCGACGAAAAGCTGACGATTGCCAGGCAGTTGGCTCGCCTGGGGGTGGACGTTATCGAGGCGGGATTCCCAGCGTCTTCGCCGGGCGATCTCGAGTCTGTGCAGCGGATTGCGCGGCAGATCAGCGGCCCCACGATTTGCGGGCTGGCACGCTGCGTAAAAGGAGATATTGACGCGGCCTGGGAGGCTGTGCGCGACGCGGAAAAGAAACGCATCCACACCTTTATCGCTACGTCAGATATCCATTTGCAGCACAAACTGCGTATGACCCGCGAGCAGGTTTTGCAGCGGACGCGGGAAATGGTGAGCTATGCGCGCTCGCTGTGCGATGACATCGAGTTCTCGCCCGAAGACGCGAGCCGTTCCGACCCCGAGTTCTTGTATCAGGTGCTCGCCGTGGCTATCGAGGCCGGGGCCACCACCCTGAACATCCCCGATACGGTGGGCTATGCTACCCCGCAAGAGTTTGGCGCGTTGATTCGCGGCATTCGCGAGAACACGCCGGGGATCGAGCGGGCTGTTATCTCGGTGCATTGCCACAACGACCTGGGCATGGCGACGGCCAACAGCCTGGCGGGGGTGGTGGAGGGTGCGCGCCAGGTAGAATGCACCATCAACGGCCTGGGCGAGCGCTCCGGTAACGCCGCGCTGGAAGAAGTGGTCATGGCGCTTTACACTCGCGGCCAACACTATGGCTGCGCCACCAATATCCAGACCAGCGAAATCTATCCCACCAGCCGTATGGTTACCAACTACACAGGGTTGTCTGTGCAGGTCAACAAGGCTATTGTGGGAGCCAACGCGTTTGCCCACGAGGCGGGCATTCACCAGGATGGCATCCTGAAGAACCGGCAGACCTACGAGATCATGGATGCTGCCACGGTGGGGGTTCCGCAGAGCACGCTGGTGCTGGGCAAGCATTCGGGGCGACACGCCTTTGCCGACAAGCTGGACCAGATGGGCTATCACCTGGACGGCGAGCAGTTGGACCGGGCGTTTGCCCGCTTTAAAGAGCTGGCCGACAAGAAAAAATCCATCTCAGACCCCGACCTGGAGGCGCTGGTCTCGGACGAGGTATTCCAGCCCCAAGAGGTTTTTCATTTGGAGCAGGTTCAAGTATCATGTGGTGACTGTTCCATTCCAACGGCTACGGTCAGCCTGCGAGGGCCAACGGGCGAACTGCTGATTGACGCCTCGCACGGGACCGGGCCGGTGGACGCCGTCTATAAGGCGATCAATCGCATCGTGGCCGTGCCCAACGAACTCATCGAGTTTTCTGTCAAGGGCGTGACCGAGGGGATTGACGCAGTGGGCGAAGTGACCATTCGCATCGAGGCGGAGAACGGCACAGCCGACGGGTGGCCCGTGAACCCGCAGACTGGCCGCCGCACGATGGTGTTCAGTGGACACGGGGCCAGCACCGACATTATCGTCGCCAGTGCGCGGGCCTATATGAGCGCCCTGAACAAACTGATCTCGATCCGCACCAAGCGTTAGAGAGCGCGACATCCAGGGGCACAGCGTCGCAGGTTGCGCGGCGTTGTGCCTCTATGGAGTATCTGCAATGTACGCGAAGGAGAATTAGCTTGAGTACGCATAAACCGATGACCATGACCCAGAAAATCTTGGCCGCTCACGCAGATCGCGAGCGCGTCGAGGTGGGGGAATTGATTGATGTGCGCGTGGACATGGTGCTGGCAAATGACATCACCGCGCCCATCGCCATTCAAGAGTTCGCCCGGCTGGATGTAGAGCGGGTGTTTGACCCCGAACGGATCGCCCTGGTCCCCGATCATTTCGCGCCGAACAAAGATATCAAGTCGGCGGAACAGTGCAAGACCATGCGCGAGTTTGCGCGCAAATATGGCATCGTCAACTATTTCGAGGTAGGGCGCATGGGCATCGAGCACGCCCTGCTGCCAGAATTGGGGCTGGTCGTGCCCGGCGATATCGTCGTGGGCGCCGACTCGCACACCTGCACCTATGGCGCGGTGGGCGCTTTTGCCACCGGCATGGGTTCCACCGACATAGCCGTCGCTATGGCGACGGGGCGAAGCTGGATGCGCGTCCCTGAGACGATTCGCTTTGTCTACAACGGTTCCTTGCGGCCCTGGGTGGGCGGCAAAGACTTGATCCTGCACACCATCGGGCTGGTCGGTGTGGACGGCGCGCGTTATTGCGCGATGGAATTCACCGGCCCGGCCATTGCCGAGTTGCCGATGGATGGCCGCCTGACCATGTCCAACATGGCGATCGAGGCGGGCGCCAAGGCAGGGCTGTTCCATGTGGACGCCAAAACCGTGGCCTACCTGGACGGGCGGGCGAAACGCCCCTATCAGGTGTTTGCCTCGGACGAGGGCGAGGCCTATGTCGACGTGATCGAGATTGACGCCAGCGCCATCGAGCCGCAAATCGCCTTCCCGCACCTGCCCAGCAACGTCAAGCCACTGAGCCAGGTGAATCACGTGGACATAGACCAGGTGGTCATCGGCTCGTGCACCAATGGCCGTTGGGATGACCTGACGCAGGCCGCCGCGATCATGAAGGGGCGCCAGGTGAACGAGAACGTGCGCTGCATCGTGATCCCCGGCACGCAGGCTATCTATATGCGCGCCGTCCGTGAAGGGCTGGCGGAGGCGTTTGTCGAGGCGGGCGCGGTGTTCAGCACGCCGACCTGTGGCCCCTGCCTGGGCGGGCATATGGGCGTGTTGGCCGCAGGCGAGCGGTGTGTCTCGACCACCAACCGTAATTTTGTGGGGCGGATGGGGCACGTCGAAAGCGAGGTATATCTGGCCAGCTCGGCAATAGCCGCGGCCAGCGCGATATTGGGCCACATTGGCGGGCCTGATGAATTGGATCAACATAGCTAACGCAAAGGAGCGGCCCCTAGGATGGAGACGACCAAGCCCATGCATGCCTGGTTTCAATGTATCAGAGGATGCTCAGGACGCTATTCCCTCTTTGATATAATTTATCGCTGCCCCCAGTGTGGCGGGTTGCTGGAAGTGGTCCATGATATGGACGCGCTGGCCCAGCATAGCGCCGCCGAATGGAGGCGTCTGTTTGATTCTCGCGTGCATACCACGCAATGGCCGTATGGCAGCGGGGTGTGGGGCAAAAAGGAATGGGTTTGCCCCCAACTCGCAGATGATAACGTCGTCTCTACCTTTGAGGGCCACACCAACCTGTTCTGGGCGCAACGCCTGGGCCAGCAGATCGGCGTAGAAGACCTGTGGGTCAAGTTGAGCGGCAACGGCCACACCGGTTCGTTCAAAGACCTGGGGATGACCGTCCTGGTGAGCGTCGTCAAGCAGATGATAGCGAATGGGACGCCCATTCGGGCCATTGCCTGCGCGTCCACGGGCGATACGTCGGCTGCGCTGGCGGCCTATTGCGCCACGGCGGGCATCCAGGCCATCGTGTTCTTGCCGCGTGATAAAGTGTCGGCGGCTCAACTGATCCAGCCCATCGCCAACGGCGCGCTGGTCTTGTCGCTGGACACCGATTTCGACGGCTGCATGGCTATCGTCAAAGAGGTCACTCAGGATAACTCGATTTACCTGGCGAACTCGATGAACTCGCTGCGTATCGAGGGCCAAAAGACGGTCGGGATAGAGATTGTGCAGCAGTTTGACTGGCAGGTCCCCGACTGGATCGTGATTCCCGTGGGGAACCTGGGGAACGTCACCGCGCTGGGCAAGGGCCTGCTGATGATGCGCGAGCTGGGCCTGATTGACAAACTGCCCCGGCTGGTGGCCGCGCAGGCGGAAAGGGCCAACCCCTTTTATCTCAGCTATCAGACCGGCTTTGCCCATTTCGAGCAGGTCAAGGCCCAGCAAACGCTGGCCAGCGCCATCCAGATCGGCAATCCCGTCAGCTATGAGCGGGCTGTCAAGGTCATGCAGCAGTTCGACGGAATCGTCGAGCAGGCCAGCGAGCACGCGTTGGCCGACGCCGCCGCGCGCGCGGATCGCGCGGGGCTGTATGCCTGCCCGCATACGGGCGTGGCGATGGCCGCGTTGTTCAAGCTGGTGGAGCGGGGGCAGATCAAGCCCCAGGATCGCGTCATCGTGATCTCGACGGCCCACGGCTTGAAATTCACCAATTTCAAAATGCGCTATCACGAGGGCACGCTGGACGAGGTGCAACCCACCTGGCGCAACCCTCCTGTCGAGCTAAAAGCAGACGTGACGGCAGTAAAGGATGCCATCTACCGGCGGCTGGACCAGGCCAACGGTTAAGCGCCGACTGTCGCGCCGAGTTCCAAGAAGGAGAAGCACTTCCGTGACAATTACCGGTCAAGTTTGGAAATATGGGGATAACGTAGACACCGACGCCATCATACCGGCCCGCTATCTCAACACGACGAGCGAGGCGGAGCTGGCTTCCCACTGCATGGAAGACATTGATCGTAGTTTTGCAGTCAAGGTCAAGGCGGGCGATATCATTGTGGCGGGCAAGAATTTTGGCTGCGGGTCGTCACGCGAACACGCGCCCCTGGCGATCAAGGCCAGCGGCGTGAGCTGCGTGGTGGCCGAGACCTTTGCCCGCATCTTTTTCCGCAACGCCATCAATATCGGGTTGCCCATCCTCGAATGTCCGGAGGCCGTCCGCGAGATAGAGGCCGGGCAAGCGCTAGAGATCGACCTTGCCGAAGGGCGGATCCGCAACCTGGCGACTGGCCGCGAGTATCAGGCGTCCGCCTATCCGCCGTTCATGCTGGAACTGATCGAGGCGGGCGGGCTGGTCGAGTACACGTATCGCAAGCTGCACAGTTGAGGTTGTGATGAGTGGCCGTCCGAGAGTAGCTTTCCAGGGCGAGCGGGGTGCGTATAGCGAACAAGCCGCCCTGTCCCTTTTGGGGCGCGAGATCGAACTAGTTCCATTCTCCACTTTTGACGCCGTATTCGACGAGGTGCAACAAGGCGCGTGCGATTACGGCGTCGTTCCTGTCGAGAACTCGTTGGCGGGCAGCATTCACCGCAACTATGACCTGTTGCTGCGCCATGATCTGTATATCAACGCCGAATACAACCTGCGCGTCTCCCATTGCCTGATCGTTCACCCCGGCGTGGAACTGTCCGAGATCCGCCGGGTATACTCCCATCCCCAGGCGTTGGCCCAGTGCGAGCATGCGCTGCGCGAGTTGGGGGACGTGGAGGTCATTGTCGCCCAAGACACGGCGGGCAGCGTGCGCCTGATCAAAGAGCAGGGGTGGCGCGACGCGGCGGCTATTGCCGGGGAAACGGCGGCAGCCCACTATGGCATGTCCATCCTCCGTTGCCACCTGGAAGACGAAAAGGCCAACTATACCCGCTTTTTGTTGTTGAGCAGGCAGGCCACCACCCCCGACGGGCAGAGCAAAACTTCGCTGGCCTTTGCTGGTAAGAACCAGCCGGGGCTGCTGTTCCGCTGCCTGAGCGCCTTTGCTCTGCGGGACATTGACCTCACCAAGATCGAGTCGCGGCCCTTGCGCGGCGTGCCCTGGGAGTATGTGTTCTATCTGGATTTTGTCGGGAGTATGGCCGAAGCGCGCTGCCAGCGAGCCGTGGACCAACTGCGCGAGATGGCTACGTTTGTGCGGGTGTTTGGCTCATATGCGCGGGCACGCGCTGTCTGGGCCGAGCCAGAAACCGATTGACAGCAGGGGATGGCCCCCCAAGGGCGCTATCTCCGTTGGGATTGAGGAGGAAGGAATAATGGATGCCAAGATTGCCGTATTGCCCGGCGATGGTGTTGGCCCGGAAGTGACCGCCGAGGCGCGGAAGGTTCTGGAGGCCATTGCCCAGGCCAGGGGCCATCGTTTCAGCTTTGAGACGGCTCTGGTCGGGGGAGCCGCCATTGACGAGGCTGGCACGGCCTTGCCCGAAGCGACGCTGGAGCTGTGCAAAGCGTCGGACGCGGTGCTGTTTGGCGCGGTGGGCGGCCCCAAGTGGGACGACCCCAAGGCCAGGGTGCGCCCCGAGCAGGGACTGTTGGGGCTACGCAAGGGGTTGGGGCTGTTTGCCAACCTGCGCCCGGTCAAGCTCAACCCGGCCCTGGTGGACGCCTCGACGATCAAGGCGGATGTGCTGGCCGGGACGGACCTGTTGTTCGTGCGCGAACTGACGGGGGGCATCTACTTTGGGCAGCGCGGGCGCGACGCCGGGGGCAAAGAAGCTTTTGACACGATGGTCTATTCCGAGCCGGAAATCACCCGCGTGGTGCGGTTTGCCTTTAACCTTGCTCGTGGCCGTCGCCGCAAAGTGACCTCGGTGGACAAGGCCAACGTGCTCGAATGCTCGCGGCTGTGGCGAGAGACGGCCATGCGTATTGCAGCCGAGTACCCGGACGTCACCTATGAGAACATGCTGGTGGACGCCTGCGCCATGCACCTGATCCGCCGACCCAGCACATTTGACGTTATCGTCACAGAGAATATGTTTGGGGATATACTGACCGATGAAGCCTCCATGTTAACCGGATCGCTGGGGCTGTTGCCTTCGGCCTCACTGGCAGAGGGAAACCTGGGGCTATATGAACCCATTCACGGATCAGCGCCCGACATTGCCGGGCAAGGGATCGCCAACCCCTTGGGCACTATATTGAGCGCCGCCCTGCTGTTGCGCCACTCGCTCAAGCTAGACCAAGAGGCGCAGGCCATCGAAAAGGCGGTGGACAAGGCGCTGGCTGAGGGATATCGCACACGCGACATAGAACAGCCAGGGACCAAGGTGCTCGGCACTCAGGAGATGGGGGACTTGATCGTTCGGTACATCACAACTGCATAAACCTCCCGTATCCGGTGGGAGGCGCGTAAACCACAAGAGGAGCATATCATGCCTATCAACAAATCCGATTTTATCTGGTTCGATGGAGCCTTTGTCCCCTGGGACGAGGCCAAGGTGCACGTGCTCTCCCATGCCCTGCACTATGGTTCTAGCGTTTTCGAGGGCATTCGCAGCTATGAGACCAGCAACGGGTCGGCGGTGTTCTGCCTGCCCCAGCATGTGCGGCGCATGTTCCGCTCATGCAAGATTTACCGTATGGAGATTCCCTTTACGCAGGACGAGATAGCGCAGGCCATCGCGGACACGGTCGCCAAGAACAACCTGCCGTCGTGCTATATCCGCCCGCTGGTCTTTCGCGGGTATGGGCAATTGGGCGTCGAGCCGCGCACGTGCCCGGTAAACGTCATCATTGCCGCGTGGGAATGGGGGGCCTATCTCGGCCCTGAGGCGCTTGAGCAAGGCGTGGATGTGGGCGTGTCTTCCTGGCGGCGCATGGCCCCGGATACCACCCCCGCTTTTGCCAAAGTCGGCGGGCACTATGCCAACTCGCAGTTGATCCGCATGGAAGCCGCTGAGAATGGCTTTGACGAGGGGATTGCCCTGGACATATACGGCAACGTGAGCGAGGGCAGCGGCGAGAACATCTTTATCGTGCAGGATGGAGTGTTGTACACCCCGCAATTGTCCTCCTCGATTCTGGGGGGCATAACCCGAAGCTGCGTGATGACCCTCGCCAGGGACCTGGGGTATGAGGTCAAGGAGACGGTGATCCCGCGTGAGCAGTTGTACGTGTCCGACGAGATTTTCTTTACCGGCACGGCGGCAGAACTGACGCCCATTCGCTCGGTAGACCACATCGTCATCGGCGCTGGCCGTCGCGGCCCCATCACGGCCCAGTTGCAGAACGAGTTCTTCAAGATCGTTTCGGGCGAGGTTCCCGACCGCCATCACTGGCTGACGCCGGTGCAGCGTTAGCGTGTCAATCCGGCGGGGCGGCTGCCATGGGCGGCTGCCCCGCCGATACGCTGCCGCCCAACCCCACACTTAAATTTCCGCAACCTTTCGGTAAATTTCCCAGATCCATTTGTAAATATTCTGTTACCGTGGATACCACAAGGCGTTGTGGTCTTAACTCTGTACATGTCTACACGTTGTGGTCGAAAAACATGAATGTGTATGGCGGGCAGGCGCTCCCCTTGCCAAACCGGGGGTTCGGTGCTACAATACGGACGCAGCAGTGATGTGAGATGCACCGCAAGCACACAACCAGTTCCGAACCGTTCCGTTCGAGGGCGGGTAAGGTCAAGACTCAAGTAAACCCTCCTGGGTGCTGACCACTATACCGGAGCATCGTCATCGAACTGTTGCCTCATTAGCGGCAAGTACCCAAGTCTACCCTCTGCTCTCGCATCAGTGACATGCACTAGCATCACGTTCTGACTACCTGTTCTTCAAAGTAAACGATCAACCAGTACCGTCAATCTATCGGACCTTTTCAGGGCGTCCCCGTCAAAAGGCAGCCTCGTTTTCCCGTCCGTTTGAATGATGGCCTTCTGACCGTTTCGATCTTTCGCGCAACTTATGGGAGAGTTTCATGGATGCATATCAGATCTGGCAGGCTACCCTTGGGCAACTGCAACTACAGCTTGCCAAGCCGACCTATGACACATGGGTCAAGAATACCCAAGGGCTGTCCTACGAGGATGGTGTCTTGGTAGTAGGAGTCCACTCTGCCTACGCCAAGGACTGGCTCGAGAATCGTCTGTATGCCGTCATCCAGCGCACCGTCACCGAAATCGCGCAGCGCACTACTTCGGTCCGTTTCGTGGTCAAACGAAATGGCCTCGCCGACAGAGACGAGGTGGAGCTTCTTGAGAGCCGCCAGGATTCCCGGCGGGATTCGTGGAGCGAACTGGCCGAAGCCGAATGCAGCCATGTGAACCCCAAATACACCTTTGACACCTTTATCGTCGGGCAGGCGAACCGCCTGGCGCACGCCGGTTGTCTCGCCGTGGCCGAAAACCCCGGTATGGCCTATAACCCCTTGTTCATCTACGGAGGGGTGGGGCTGGGCAAAACCCACTTGCTACACGCCATCGGCAACTATGCCTTGCGCGACCAGCGCAAAGTGCTGTACGTGTCGTCGGAAACGTTTACCAACGAACTCGTTAATTCTATTCGTACCCGCACGACCGAAGATTTCCGCGCCAAGTATCGCACCATTGACGTGTTGCTCTTGGACGATGTCCAGTTCCTGGTCAACAAAGAGCGAACCCAGGAAGAGTTCTTTCACACGTTCAACGATCTATACCAGGATAACCGACAGATCGTGCTTTCCAGCGATCGCCCGCCGAGCGCGTTCCTCAGTCTGGAGGAGCGGCTGCGCTCTCGCTTTGAGTGGGGGCTTTCGGCAGATGTGCAGGCCCCTGACCTGGAGACGCGCATGGCTATTCTGGCGGCCAAGGCCGAGCAGCGGGGCGTACACCTGCCCCCTGAGGTGATCGAGTACATCGCCCAGCAGGTGCAGAGCAACATCCGCGAGCTAGAGGGCGCACTGAATCGCGTTCTGGCGGTGGCCCGCATGATGGAATGCCCCATTACCGTGCAGACCTCGCAAAAAGCGTTGGGCAACATGATTCGCCCGGCAGCTGTGCGGGTTACGGTGGAGGATATCCTCAAGGCCGTCGCCCTGCATTTCAGCGTCGAGGTGGATGATATTCTCGGCCCGCGCCGGAGCCGCGAAATTGCCCTGGCCCGCCAGTATGTCATGTATCTCACCAGGGAGATGACGGACCTGTCTCTGCCGCAGATCGGCCAGGCATTGGGGGGGCGAGACCATACCACGGTGATGTATGGCTGCGACAAGATCAGCACCCTGTTCGAGAAGGACGATGAGGTGCGCCAGCAAGTGCTGGCGATCAAGAACATCCTGTGCGGGAACCATCAGCCTGCCTCACTGCTGGAGACGGTAGCCCAGCGCGTGTGATGCCCCGAACCCAGCAGCTCTTCCCAGCCGGAAAGGTTGTAATCTTTCCGCAGCCTCAGGATGAACGTGCCCTCTCGAAAAATCGCGGTTTCCTGGCCCAATTTCGGCCCCATCGGGAACAAAATCCCCCTCTTTGGCGTCTAGTGAGCTATGCCATGCGCCAGGGTAGCGGTTGGTTGATGCCCTTGGATCAACGCCGCAGCGCCTGGCGTTGGCGGGCTACACTTGTCAAAAGAGCTGTCCTATGCTAGAATCCGCTCACGTAGGCAGGGATTATGATTGACTCAATGTGTGGTAACCTCGGGGTCGATCCTGACATCGGGCGGGCTTCCTCATGCCACCTCGTCTCTGTCCTCCTGCAATCCGTGAGCCACCTTCATTGCATCGCCGAGGGCACGGCCAGCTTGCCACCACCGACGATTGACCAATCCCTCATAAGATCTGATTGAAAGGAGCCAGTTGCCTCATGGAGCGAAGGGGAGAACCCTCCAAGAACTTGTTCGCGTCGCTCATCCGTAACAAGTGGACAATCCGTATTGTTGACTTTGTCCTCGTTCCCGCTCTGATTTTCCTAGCCCTATGGTTGCCCCCGGTGAACCTGGGCGCCAGACTGTTCCACACGGACCTTCCTTTGGCCACCGCCGAGGGGGCTGTCGTTGCTGGGCCAAATGGCGCCACCCTCGAAATACCACCGGGAGCGGTGGAAAAGCGGCTGCGGGTAGGCATGGTCGCTTCTAGCGCCAGCGACCTGCAACAAGACGCCGACTCGCCCAAAGCCCAGGCAGTTGCCAACCTGCCCGCGCAGGTGCTGCCCTATGGCTCGTTCTACCACTTTGAGATGTACGGTACGCCCCCCACCAAGGCAGAGGTGACTCTGCCAGTCCCCGCTGATCTGGCGACGCTGGAAACAGCAGACCTGTTCGCGTGGGATGGGCAAAGCTGGAACTGGCTGCCGTCGGAGCCGGTCATGGAAGGCGCGGGCTTGAAAGCCCAGCTCGACCCCATGCCCTCGGTTCTGATGGTCGCTCAAAGCCAGCCGCTCACCTCGCGCATCGGCACGGACGTCACAACCGAGACCGTGGACCAAGCCGCCGACCTGAATTTGCTCACGGTGGCCGGGTTGACGGCGAACGCCGAGGGTGGCCTTGAGGGCGAAATCCCCAGCGTGGACGCTCCCGAAGGCGCGCAGGCGCTCCTCCAGGTGTCCAACGTGGTGGATGGTACGCCGCGTTCCGATCTGACGGATGGCGTGATCGCCGACGAAGGGCTACGCAAGACGCACGTCGCGAACATCGTCGCCCAGGTGGATTCCAGCGCCTATGCTGGCGTGGAAATCGCCTATGCCGGAACGGACCCCGCCCTGCGAGATGATTTCACCGCTTTTATCAGCGACCTGGCGCAAGCCCTGCACGCAAAGAACAAGCTGGTCGCTGTGCGGTTCGATGCCCCCGACGTGGCAGATGGTGGCGTGAACACCGGCGCCTATGACTGGCGGGCGCTGGGACGGGTGGCCGATGTGGTGCGCGTTCCGGCCCTTGTGGACCCGGAAGCCTATCAGGCGAATGGGGCGATGGACCGGCTCTTCTCCTGGGCAGTTACCCAGGTGGATCGACGCAAGATTGACCTGCTGGTCCCGTCGTACGCCTATGATGTCACCGACGATCAGGTGCAGCCACTCACCTACAAGAATGCCCTGAGCTTGCTGGCGCCAGAGATGAAGGTGGACGGCGACGACCCGCTCTTGTTGCCGGGCGAGTCTGTCACGATCAGCATGGCCGAGCCGGGTGAGTGCGAGATGCAGTTCTCCCCCGACGCGCAGGTATACTGGTTTGAATATCAAGACGACGACGGGCAGCAGCATACCGTCTGGCTGGAGAACGCTTCCAGCGTGGCCCGCAAGCTGCAATATGTGAATCGCTACGCGCTGGGCGGCGCGGCTGTCGAAGGGGCGCTGAACCCCGATAGCGACCGCCAGATCGCCACAGTGGTGCAGAGCTTCCAGGAGAACCTGACGCCTCCTGAGCCTCGGTTCGCCTTTGTCTGGACGGTGGAAAGCGCGACGGGCGACAAGCTCGACGAGCAGGTGCTTCCCCTGACCGATTCCAAGATGGTCTGGACAGCGCCCAACAACCCTGGTGATTACATCATCCGGGCGGGCATCTCGGACGACGGCGGCGACTCGGTGGTCAACGCCATCTCGCAAGTGAACGTCGAAGTGCCCACGCCGACCTTTACGCCGACGCCCACTCCTACCAACACGCCAACGGTAGCGCCGACGGATACGCCGACGCCGGCCCCGACCAAGACGCCCCAGCCAGAGCAGACGGCTGGCTCTGAGGCCGCAGAGGCTTCCACGCCCGCGCCCCCGCCCCCGCCTCCGGCGAGTGGTGGTGCGCGAGCGGGCTTTGGCTATGGCATCCAGGCGGACATGATCAGCGACGGCGATCATAACCGCACCCTCAGCCATATCACCGGCATGGGCTTTAACTGGGTGAAGCAGCAGGTCGAGTGGTTCCGGTATAACCCGGCCCCCGGCCAATACGACTGGGGCGCGTTGGATCGCCTCGTGGACAGCGCGAACGCCCACGGTGTCAATGTGCTCTTTAGCGTGGTCAAGGCTCCCGGCTGGGCGCGCCCGGCAGGTGACACGGATCAGGGGCCTCCCGCCGA
Source organism: Chloroflexota bacterium (assembly GCA_012515695.1). Classification (GTDB taxonomy): domain Bacteria; phylum Chloroflexota; class Anaerolineae; order UBA1429; family UBA1429; genus JAAYXX01. The sequence continues at coordinate 6,428 of JAAYXX010000390.1, read as the reverse complement.
CCCGAACACCTATGGCACGTTCATGCGCGAACTGGCCGCCCGCTACAAGGGCCGCGTCAAAGCTTACGAAATCTGGAACGAGCAGAACCTGTACTACGAGTGGGGCGGATTGGGCAACAAGATCAACGCTGCCCGGTACGTCGAACTGCTCAAGGTGGCCTATAATGCCGTCAAGTCTGTGGACCCCGGCGCTATCGTGATCAGCGGCGCGCTTACGCCCACCGGTGTGAACGATGGCAACATCGCCATTGATGACCGGGTATACCTGGAGCAGATGTATCAGGCCGGGTTGGCCCGCTATTGCGACGCTATCGGAGCGCACCCTAGCGGCTACAACAACCCGCCCGATGCCGACTGGAGGACCTGGAGCGACCCCTCGGCTGGTGGTTGCAAGGGGCATCCAAGCTGGTTCTTCCGTGGCACGATGGAAAGCTATCGCAACATCATGGTCAAGTACGGTGATAGCCACAAGAAAATCTGGCCGACCGAGTTTGGTTGGGCTACTGTGGAGAACCTCGGTGTGGCGCCCGCCGCTGGGTACGAGTACGCGGCCAACAACACCGAGGCGGAACAGGCGCAGTTTATCGTGCGTGCCTACCAGATGGGCCGCAACTGGGGCTGGGTGGGACCCATGTTCCTGTGGAACCTGAACTTTGCGCCGGTAGCAGGCAACGCGGACGAAAAGGCCGCTTTCGGCATCGTCCGTGGCGACTGGAGCCCGCGTCCTGCCTACTCAGCCCTGCGGGATATGCCGAAATAGCCCTGGCTCTTTATGATGTGTTCGACGTAGAGCGCCCCGCGCGCTCTACGTCGATTTTTCTGTGTTCTGCAAGATTTGCTATTTGCTTTGGTAACCCGACGTGCCATCTCGTAGGCAGTTCGTAGGCAGTTTGTAGGCAGTTTGTAGGCAGTTGAAACTGCACCAACGGTTGCATCGGCATAGGCAGTTAAAACTGCACCAACCAGTGCGTGCCAACGAGTTGGCTCAGCCGCCCTCCGGCGGCTGGGAAGCGAACCTGCGAAGGCAGGTGCGCCATGCATGGCGTCGCCAGCAAGCTGGCGATGCAATCGGTTGCCGCGGTTTCAACCGCCCATCCTGATGGCTGTTACCGAGCTATTTGGTTAATACTCACTGTAGCCAATTCCCGTCGAGCGTTTCAACTATCTGCTGTTACCAAAACAGGTAGCGAAACGTTATCATAGACACCTTGCGACAACCCGTAGCCGCGCCGTCCGGGCGCGCTGGAACCAGATAGTGTTGTAGAACGTCTCATAGTCGATTTCCGATAGAAGGAGTGCGTGCAGCATGCGATTTACCTTCGCTACCTCATGGAAGTATCTTTCCGTGGCGCTTGTCCTGGCCCTGTTGGTCGGTTGCGCCGCCCCTGCCGTCACCCCAACGACGGGCAGCGTCTCCGAGAGTACGGACCCTACCGCAGTGGTAAACCCCGCGACTACCGAGCCTACGGAAGCCGAACCAACCGTAGCGCCGACGCTAACCAGCGAGCCGGTTCAGACAGAGAAAGAACCCACCGAGACAGAGGCGGCGTCCGAACTTCTGCCGACGGATGCTCCGACGGTCACCCCCATGCCGGTGAAACCCCTGCGTATGAACTCGCCCGAATTTGGGATGCAGGCGTTCCCCTGGTGGCGGCCCGAAGTAGCCAGCCGCGATTTTCAGGTGATCCATGACGCCGGTTTTAGCTGGGCCAAGGTCAACTTTGGCTGGCGCGATATCGAGGGCGCGGGCAAGGGCGTTTTCGACTGGTCGCGCACAGACACCATCGTGGACATGGCGAACCAGGAGGGGATTGACCTCGTCGTGCGCCTGGATCATCAGCCGTCATGGGCGGGCGGCGGGTTCCCGCTGAATGGCCCGCCAGATAACCTGCAAGATTTCGCCGATTTCCTGACGGCACTGGTTGGCCGCTACAAGGGCCGCATTCGCGCCTACGAAGTCTGGAACGAGCCTAACCTGGCGCGGGAATGGGGCGGCAAGGTCCCTGATCCCGGTTCCTACGTCGAGATGTTGCGCGTTGCCTACAAGGCGATCAAAGCCGCTGACCCCAACGCAATGGTTATCAGCGCGGGGCTTTCGCCCACGGGGACGTGGAGCGACGAGGCCAAGCCCGATGACTGGTATCTGGAGAGCATGTACGTCGCGATGGGCGGCCCCAGCGACGGCTATTTCGACGTGTTGGGCGCTCATGCGCCGGGGTTCAAGAGCCACCCTGAGCGCGACCCCGCTGATGTGGCCTCTGTCCCCGAAGATGGAGGGAATCGCGCCTTTTGCTTCCGCCGCGTCGAGGATTTGCGGGCCATCATGGTCAAGTATGGCGATGAGGCCAAGCAGGTGGCTGTGCTAGAGTTTGGTTGGACCAGCGACCCGCGCCCCGATTCACCCTATAACTGGCACGCTGTCAGCGAAGAGGTCAAGGCGGATTATTTTGTCCGCGCTTATCAGTACGCCAAGGAGCACTGGTCGCCCTGGATTGGCCTGATGAGCCTGATCTACATTTGCGACCCCGATTGGACCGAAAACCACGAGCAATATTGGTGGGCTATCTCTGATCCGGGCTGGCCCGAGTTCCATGCGCGCCCCGCCTATAACGCGCTCAAGGCCATGCCCAAATAGCCGTGGCGATTGGGCCGCAAAACGCATAGCAAGCAACACTCGAAACAGGGGAACATGAAGCTGGCAAAGGCGCCGGTCTCATGTTCCCCTGTGGTTATGAAGATTTACCTAGGTAATCCTGTGTGCCATCGCGTAGGCAGTTGAAACTGTACCAACCCTTGCGATCGCCAACAAGTTGGCGCGCCCACCTTCGTGGGCTGATTTGTAGTCGCCGAAGGGCGACGCGCCAGCAAGCTGGCGAGGCAAAGGTTGCTGCGGTTTCAACCGCCCATCCTAATGGCTGTTACCGAGCTATTTTGTTAAAACTCATTAGCGGGTTTCCTCTTTCCGCAGCCTGGGACATTCAGTCCCAGGTGGGGCAGTGGCATGGAAAGCGCATACCGACAAGTTGAAACGTTGACGAACTCGACCTTGACCCCTATAATCAAGCAGACATCGCACTCATCCAGGAATCTGACCGGCTTGAAATGAGCAAGGCTATCCAGCATGACGCAAATGGCGACTAGACGTACAGCCAGACCCATCGAACGCACTGTCGCGGGCGGATGGCATCTACTGACTTCACCCCGGCTCATGCTGGTGTGGCTCGGCATTCTTCTCATCGTGTTGTTGCTAGGGGGCATTCTCCCCCAGGTTCCGCCCGGTGTGGTTCCCGGCACGCCGCAGTATGCCCAATGGTTGAGCCAGACGAGCGCCCGGTGGGGCGGGGCAGTGGAACCCTTGCGGGTGCTCGGCCTGCTGGACATTTTCGGCTCCCGCGTCTTTTACGTTCTGCTGGCAATTACTGGCGTGCTGGCGGGCCTGCGGCTGCTGGCGCTCTGGGTGCCCTCCTGGTGGCATCCCCCGCTGTCGCGCACGCACTCTTTCCAAATCACCCTGCCTCAGGAGACCCAGCAGGCCAGTCGCAGCCTTGAGCGGGCCTTGGCCATTGCCGGGCAGCGCCTTCAGCCCTGGCTGGAGAAGGACGGCTTGCGCTATACCCTGGCCCGCCGCACGGGAGCGGCGCGCTGGTTGCCGGGCCTGTTCTATCTGGGCTTGTTGCTTGTGCTGCTCTCCGCCCTGGTTGGCTGGCAGTTCGGCTGGCGTGGCGAAACGATGGAACTGGCGCTTGGCGAGACGCGCCCGCTGGGCCTTGACGAGTTGGCCGTGCGCCTGGACGAGATCGCCGTCTTGCCCAATGAGGATGGCACCATGCGGCGGCTGGATAGCTTTATTGCGCTGCTGGATGGCCCGGAAACTGTGACCCAGATGATTACCGGGCTGGGCAGGCGCGCCACGTATGGCAACCTCGCGCTGTATCAGGTGGGGTATGGCCCGGCTGCTCGTGTCAGCGCGCGCGGGGAGCAAGGCCAGCCGCTTAACGTGCATCAGATGGTGGGCGACAAGGCTCCCCGGCATCAGGCGCGGCTGCGCTTTTCGGAGCAGAGCCAGGAGCAGCTATTGGCCGTGCCAGAGGCCCGGCTGGCGCTGCGATTGGTGCATTACCCCTCTCTGGCGGCCCAGGATATTGCAGGGCGCGTGTTGCATGTGCAGGTGTACGAGGAGGCCACCGGCAAGCTGCTCGCAGAGCAATTCCTCACCCAGGGGGATCAGTTGACGGTGGGCGGAGCGACCATTGATCTGGCGCTAGAGTATTATGTGGTCGTGCGCCCGGAAAAAGAGCCGGAACTGCCGCTGGCGTTCGCCGGGGGGCTGTTGGCCCTGGTGGGGCTGTGCGCCACTCTGGTCTGGCCGCCACGCGAAACCTGGATTACAGTGCTGGACCAGGACGACGCGAGCGTCTGCCGGTTGGACGTCCCCGCCCGCGACGCCGAGGCGGATTGGTTCCGCATCGTGCAGGCTGTTTTGGGAGAACAGGCCGATGCCTGCGATAGAGATTAGCCGCATGCTGTTCGGTCTGGGCGCGGTTGCGGCGGTGGCTGCGGTGGCGCTGTCGTTTAAAAAGCCGCTGCTTTCCGGGCTGGCGCTGCTGCTCTCGGCAATGCTGGCCGTGGCTGGCTGGCTTCCGTCTATCCTGACGACGCGCTCCCCGGCGGGCGCGAACGGGTTAATCTTGTTGGCCGCCGTGGTCAGTTGCGCGGCGTTGTGGGCGCTGGTGTTGCGGGGCGTGCCGCGTAACGCGCACAGGATCATGGCGGGCGGGCTGGCGCTGGTGCTGGCGATTGCCCTGTTGGCTGCCGCGCCCGCGACGAACGGCGGCCCGCGACAGACGTTCCTGAATCTAGCCCAGGTCGCGCAGCTAATAGCTGCGGGCGCGCTGGTGATTGGCGCGTTGTGGGCAGCTTGGCCCGGCGCGACCAGCCGGAGGCAGGCAGCCCGCGCGATCTCGGCACTGGCGCTGTGCTGGCAAAGCGTGGGGCTGCTGCTGTACGCCCTGGGGGCGCAACTGGCGTGGGGCAGCTATTGGCGCTGGAGCGCCTGGGAATGTTGGCAGTTGGCCGCCTGGACCGCGACCGGCCTTCTGTTGGTGGGCAGCCGGGAACTGGCCTGGGGCAAGGCGCTGACGACGGCGGGCGTGTTGCTGGCCGCCGGGATGGCGCTGTTGGTGTTGTTTGGCGCGCCGTCGCTTTTAGGGCTGCTGGGTCAGCCCATTCCCGCGATCTGAGAGGATACTGTGGCCGAAAACGAGACCGTCGCCTCGCGCCCTCTGATTATCGGCGTGGCTGGCGGCACGAGCGCAGGCAAGACTACCATCTCGCGCACCATTCTAGAGCGCGTGGGCGAGGAGAACATCGCCTATATCCAGCATGATTCCTACTATCGCGATCTGAGCCACCTGCCCCTCGAAGAGCGGCGCCGGGCGAATTTCGATCATCCCAAGGCCCTGGAGAATGGCCTGCTGCTGCAGCACCTGCGCGCGCTTGTCGCCGGGCAGCCCGCCGAGATTCCGGTGTACGATTTCACCACCTATGTGCGGCTGGCCGAGACGATTCCCATGCCTCCCCGGCCCGTTATCCTGCTGGAAGGCATTTTGATTTTCGTGGATCGGCGCTTGCGCGAACTGATGGATATCAAGGTATACGTGGACACGGACCCGGATATTCGCCTGATCCGCCGTCTGGAGCGCGATACCCGCGAGCGGGGGCGCACGCTGCATTCGGTGATCGAGCAATATATGCAGACGGTGCGGCCCATGCACCTGGAGTTTGTCGAGCCAAGCAAACGTTACGCTGATATCATCGTCCCGGCCAGCAATTATAACCCGGTGGCCCTGGAGATGATCTGCGCGCGCATCGAGAGGATGTTGGGAAAATGAGTACGGTGCTGTCAATTGGGGCGCGGCTGGCCGGGGGAGGCATCGGGGACCGGGCGTACCATATCGCCCTTGCCCTGTCCAAGGCGGGCTATTTGGGCCGCCTCTATGCCAGTTCCTCCAGGGCGAACGACCTGCCCCCTGCTTTGGTGCGCTCGATGGGCGGGCTGGGCCGGGCCATTCGCTATCTCACCTTTCGCTTCCACAGCTACCGGGCTAACGCCATCCACGATTACCTGTTCGATCGCTGGGTGGCGATGCAGTTGCCGCCCTGCGAGTTGTTCCACGGCTGGACGCTGTTCTCCCTGCACAGCCTGGCGCGGGCCAAACAACTCGGCGCGATGACCCTGCTCGACCGGGGCATGACCCACCCGCTCAACTACTCCGAGGTGCTGGACCGCGAGTTTGCTCGCTGGGGCATGAACAAGCGCTTTTATGAGGGACGGCTCAGGCGCGCGCTGGGCGAGTTGGACCGCGCCGACTATGTGCTGGTCGGGTCGGAATATGCCCACTCGACCTATGTGGAGCATGGCTATCCGG
>JAAYXX010000389.1 GCA_012515695.1 Chloroflexota bacterium | reverse complement strand
GCATATATGCCGCTGGCGGGGCGGCCAAGATACGACTTCCCTGGCTTGAGTGCCCGACCTGGTTGACAACGCGCACGCGCACTATATACTGTGGATTCGAGTCTACAGACATAGGATGGGTTCGATGCGTATACTGCACGTTTTCCCTTTTACGGCAATCGTTGGTCAAGAACGGATGAAACGGGCGTTGATTCTCAACGCGATCAGCCCGCAGATTGGGGGCGTCCTCATTCGCGGCGAGCGCGGCACAGCCAAATCCACGGCGGCCCGCGCATTGGCCCGCCTGCTCCCCGAAATCCAGGTGGTCAGCGACTGCCCGTTCAACTGCAACCCCTACCGGCCCGACCAGATGTGCGATTCCTGCCGCGAGCGCCACGAGGCGGGGGAGGAATTGCCCGCGACGCCCCGCCGCACGCGGTTTGTTGACCTGCCCGTCAGCGCCACCGAAGACCGGGTGGTGGGCACGCTGGACATCGAACGCGCCATCAAGTTTGGCGAGCGCCATTTCGAGCCGGGCATTCTGGCCGCCGCCAACCGGGGCCTGCTCTACGTGGACGAGGTGAACCTGCTCGATGACCATGTGGTGGACCTGCTGCTGGACTCGGCGGCGATGGGCGTCAACACCATCGAGCGGGAGAGTATCTCTTTTTCGCACCCCGCTCGCTTTATCCTGGTGGGCACGATGAACCCCGAAGAGGGCGAGTTGCGGCCCCAATTGCTGGACCGCTTTGCCCTGTGCGTGGACATTCAGGGGATTGCCGACAAGGAAGCGCGGGTCGCTATTCTGTCGCGGCGGGTGGCCTATGAGCAAGACCCGGAAGCATTCTGCCAGGAATGGTGCGAGGCCGAAGCTGCCCTTTCGCGCAAGATCGCCCAGGCCCAAATGCTGCTGCCCCACGTCACTTATCTTCAAGATGACCTGTACGCCATCGCCGAGTTGACCAGCGAGCTAGAGATTGACGGTCACCGGGCGGACATTGTCATCTTGAAGACGGCCATCGCTCACGCGGCCTTTGAGGAGCGCCAGCAGATCAACGAGATGGATGTACTGCTGGCGGCGGAACTGGCCCTGCCGCATCGTTTGCGTCGCAGACCGTTCGAGGAGACGCAGAGCCAGATGGAAAAGCTGGAGCAACGTCTGGAGCAGGCCCGCGCCAAGAACGCCGCGCCAGCGCAAGAGAGCCAGCCCGCCGCGCCGGACGTAAAAAAAAAGCCAACCCTTCGGTGATGCAGGCCACCCCCGACTATAACGCCTCTCCTCAGGGGACGCCGCTGCGCGGGCATCATGCAGACGCCCAGCCGCTGAACTATCTCCGCGAGCCGGGGCAGCCGGTGGATGTGGGCCAGACGTTCCAGCCGCGCAAGCTCAAGACCGACCTGGACCGCCTTCGCCGCAAGTCTGCCGGAAAGCGCAGCTACACCGTCACCAGCCGCAAGCGCGGGCGCTATACCTACGCCCGCCCCGCCAGCGGCCAATATGATGATGTGGCCCTGGATGCTACCATCAGGCAGGCTGCGACCCGACCCCAGCAGGCGGCGGGCGGCAGCATCGCGCTGACTATTGAGGATGACGACGTGCAGCGCAAAGTGCGCGTGCGCAAGGCCGCCAACCTGGTGATGTTTGTCGTGGACGCGAGCTGGTCTATGGCCGCCGCCGAGCGGATGGAAGCCTCCAAGGGGGCCATTATGTCGCTGCTGATGGACGCCTACCAAAAGCGCGATCAGGTCAGTCTGGTGTCTTTTCAGCGCGATCAGGCCCACCTGATCCTCCCGCCAACGTCGAGCGTCGAGATGGCCCAGAACGCGCTGCGCGATATTCCCGTTGGGGGGAAAACGCCCCTGTCCGCCGGGTTGTTGATGGCCTATCAGGTGATCGAGCAGGAGAAGCTCCGCAACGCCGAAGTGATGCCCCTGATGATCCTGCTCACCGATGGCGCGGGGAACGTCTCCATGACCGGTATGCCGCCTCAGGAGGAGGCCATGTTGGTGGCCGACCTGATCGCCCGCAGCCACATCCGGTCCGTGGTAATCAACACCGAACACGTTTCCCTTGACCGGGGGCTGGCCCGAAATCTGGCCCAGGCGATGGATGCCCCTTGCTACACGTTGGAAGAGCTAAAGGCCGAGAGCCTTTATGAGACCGTCCGCAATGAGTTGAAAAGTTCGTGATGCAGACAAACGGTTTAACCCGAAAGCAGCTCGGGGCAGACTCCTTGCTGCTGCTGGTCACTCTGATCTGGGGCAGCACCTTTGTCATGGTGAAGGATGCTGTCGCCGATTATCCCGTGTTTCCGTTCCTCAGCCTGCGCTTTAGCCTGGCGACGCTCGCGCTGCTGCTCATCGGCGGCAAGCGATTGCGCGCGCTGGATCGCAAAGGCTGGGGCGCGGGCGTCCTGATTGGCCTGTTCCTGTTCGCTGGTTATGCTCTACAGACCGTTGGCCTGTGCTACACCAGCGCGTCCAAGGCGGGCTTTATCACGGGCCTTTCTGTCGTCCTGGTTCCCTTGATCTCTACCCTGTGGCTGCGTCGCCTGCCTACCCCTGGCGCTATGCTCGGCGTTGGGCTGGCTGCCGCCGGGCTGGCTATGCTGACCCTGACCGATGGGCTGAACATCGCCTTTGGCGATTTGCTCGTCCTGGGGTGCGCGCTCTCGTTCGCTCTGCATATCGTCAGCGTGAGCGCCTTTGCTCCCCGCATGGACACGATGGGCCTGACCATCGTGCAGGTGGGAACGGTGGCCGTGGTCAGCGGGATCATCACCCTGCTGGATGAAGGGCTGCCCCTGCCGTCCAGCCTGATCCCCACTGGCCCCGTATGGTTTGCCGCCACTTTTACGGGCATCCTGGCTACCGCGCTGGCCTTTACCATCCAGACGACCATGCAGCGATTCACTACGCCCACCCATACGGCCCTGATCTTTGCGGCGGAGCCGGTCGTTGCGGCGTTGGCGGGGGTTGTGCTGGCGGGCGAGGCGATGACCTCGCGGGCTATCGCCGGGGGCGTGATGATCGTTACTGGCACCATCGTCGGAGAGATTCGCTGGTCTGAATACACGGCCACCAAAATCTCGCGCTTTTTGGCCCCGAACTATGTGTCGTTTTCCCTGCTGCTCATTTTGGGGCTGGCCGACCCCGTTTCTCGCTGGGAGGGGGTGCTGTGGGCGCTGGCGGCTGCCGTGGTCGCTTTGGGCGTGCCGCTGATACTGCTCACCCGCGAGCTACGCAAGGGGCGCATTAGCGATTGGCATATGTCGCGGCGCGAGGAGCGCTTGCAGCCTGTGCCGGTCTTTTTGTCGGTGCTGGCGCCACTGCTGCCCGCCATCTTGTTGTACGTGCTGGACGGGCCGCGCTTGCTGCTGGTGGCCTTTGTGAATGCGTTTGTCCTGGTCATGTTCAACCTGGCGGTTACGCTGGCCTGGAAGATCAGCCAGCATGTATCTGCCGTTGCGGCGACTACCACGCTGATCACGGCGATTCTGGGGGCGGCGGCGGCCCCTACGCTGTTGCTCATCCCGCTGGTGGCGTGGGCAAGGGTGCGAATCGGCGCGCATACTGTAATGCAGACCGTTGCAGGCGGGGTGGCAGGCGTCGCCATCACGCTGCTGACGCTGTCTTTGTGCAACGTCATCTAGCAAGATGGCGCTATCGCAAGGGGCAGCTAGGTTCATCCTTATACATAAGTGCTCTGATGCCATTAGGGAGAGGAACCAGGCGATTGAAGTTTAACAAAATAGCTCGGTAACAGCCATTAGGATGGGCGGTTGAAACCGCGGCAACCGTTGCGTCGCCATACATGGCGCACCTGCCTTCGCAGGTTCGCCTCCCAGCCGCCGAAGGGCGGCGCGCCAACTTGTTGGCGATGCAATTGGTTGGTGCAGTTTTAACTGCCGATGATGGGCGAAAAAGATATAAGGATGGGGCAGCTAGGAGAGGCTCTGCTCCGAGATGTCCAGATCGGGGAGATATTTGTGCCAGACCTCGTGGGCGTGCACGTTACTCAGCCAGACCAGCGCGAGGTATTTGGGGCGGCCCGGCGTGGAGCGCAGGCGCATACCGGCCTGCTCTGGGGTTTTGCTCCCCTTGCGCAGGTTGCATTGCTTGCAGGCGCACACGACGTTTTCCCAGGTAGTCTCGCCGCCCCGAACGCGGGGCACGACGTGGTCAATGGTCAGGTCCGACTTGGCGAGTTGCGCGCCGCAGTACTGGCAAGAGTAGTTATCGCGGAGCATGACCGTCCGACGCGTCAGGGGCACGTTCAGCTTGTGGGGCACGCGCACATAGTAGACCAGCCGAATAACGAGGGGCACAGGGATGGAAGTGTTGATTGAATGCAGGCGACTTTCCGCAGCCTCGACGAGTTCGGCCTTGTCTTTCAACAGAAGCACGATGGCCCGTTGCACGCTGACGACGTTTAGGGGTTCATAAGTTGCGTTGAGTACCAGCACAGAGTTCATGCGAGAATACCAGCTTAACCTGTCCGGCGAACTAGCAATACTGTACGAATTATAGCGTTGGGCCTGGTAACTGTCAAGGCCCGATATAGGCATGGGGCGGCCAGAATTATGGGGGAGGCTTGGGCGAGGGAGGACAGGTTGGACCGCCGGCTTCCAGCCGGCATAATAGGAAGCCGCCAAGGATGGCCAATGGTGTTAACATTTGATTGTCACGGCCAGCAGATCATCCTCACCACCCTCACCCCCGGCTCCTACGGAGCCGCTCCCTCTCCCAGGGGGCGAGGGTGGCATGTATGCCGGTGGCATATTGCCGCGCTTGCTCGCCTTCTCCCCCCGGGAGAAAGCGGCAGGTATGCCGATGCCCGAAGGGCGGATGAGGGGGATCAGCGAAAAGTTAGCGCCATTGGCCAAGGATGGCGGCGGTCCAATCTCCTTCCAGGGGGCGAGGGCGGCATCTTGCCGGGCGGCATACATGCCGGTGCCCGAAGGGCGGGTGAGGGTGATTTGTTGGCCGCGCTGGTCTGACGGCGCCAGGTGATGTTCGGGTCATTAGTGGGAGAAAAGCATGTCCATCGCGGAGAAGCGGCAGGTGTTGCGGGCCATCTGGCGCGACAAGATGCACGTCGAGCCGCGCGCGCTCGAGCTTGTGCCTCGCGCCGTTGCAGCGAGCCTGGAGCATATCTGGCAGCCCGCCGAAATGTGGATGCAGGAGCTAGAGGTCTGGCCTCTGGGGCTGCTGCGCGTCTGGCGGAATAGCGAGCGCGGCCATCTGGTGTTCACGCATCAGGCCAGCCAGTATTGCCCCGGCGAGCAGCCCTGGCGCAAGAGGACGCTGGAGAGCGTCTGCTATCTCTCGCTGGCTGATGTGTGCCAGAACCCGCGGCAGGCGACGCTGGCCCAGGTGAACCTGCTGGATCACCTGCTGGGCAGCGACGCGCAGGCGGGCCAGCCGTGGCTATCGGACGGGGCGGGGATCACGCCGCCGTTGGCCGAGGTGGGCGCGCGGTTTGTGCGCGCCCATGCGCTCGGCTACGGCCTGGAAGAGTTGGGCGTGACCAGCCCCCACGATTATTTCGCGCACACACTCTGGCTCTACCTGAGCGACGCCCAGCGGCTCAATGTGCTGGACCCGCTGGTATTCAAGCTGTATCAGAGCACCCTCATGTCCGACGCCTTTTGGTCGGCTGTCTGAGCGTCTTGGGGCAGGAACTCGGCGATCAGGTCGTATTCCTGGGCGGCCACGATGCGGGCTGGCACCAGGCTGCCCACCTCGGCCTCGCCGGGTATCAGCACCATGCCGTCAATTTCGGGCGCTTCGCGATAGGTGCGGCCCACGCTCAACCCCTCGCCCACCCCCTCGATGAGCACGTCTAGCTTGCGGCCCACTTGCTGCTCGTTGCGTTGCCGCGAGATTTCTTGCTGAACCAGCATGGCCTGTTCATACCGCTCGGCGATGACCTCGGGCGCGACGTGGTCGGGCAGTTCGATGGCAGCCGTGCCTTCCTCCGGGGAATAGGCGAACACTCCCACTTTGTCAAAGGCCACCTCGCGCATAAAGGCCAACAGCCCCTCGAATTCCTCTTCCGTCTCGCCAGGGTAGCCCACGATGAACGTAGAGCGCAGGGCGATGTCGGGCATGGCCTCGCGCAGTATGGCGATCACCCGGTACACATCCTCCAGGTTGTGCGGGCGGCGCATGCGGCGCAGCACCTCCGGGTGGCCGTGTTGCAGGGGGATATCCAGGTAATGGCACACGGCGGGCAGTTCGGCCATCGCTTCCACCATCTCCCGGCTGATGTGCTGGGGATAGGCGTATAGGACGCGCAGCCAGTTGACGCTGGGGGCAGCGGCGGCGAGTGCGCGCAACAGCCCCGGCAGGGCGTCTCGCTCGCCCCGATCGCGGCCATAGGCGGTGGTATCCTGGGCGATCAGGATGATTTCGCGGACCTGCTGCTCCGCCAGTTCGCGGGCCTCGCGCAGAATCTCGTCCTGGGTTTTGCTCTGCTGGCGCCCTTTGATCAGGGGGATGGCGCAGAACGCGCAAGCTGCGTCGCAGCCGTCGGCGATTTTCAGATAGGCCGAGCCGCCCGTTTCCGCCCGGCGGGCCACCGAAGCCACCAGGTTGCCTTCCGTTCGCACCAGGGTATAGGCGGACTGGCCTGATTTTCGAGCGGCCAGCTTTTCAAAGAGGGCGGCTATTTCGGGCCAGGACTGGGTGCCGATGACGGCATCGAGGCCGGGCACCTGCTGGCGCAAGGCATCGCCGTAACGCTGGGCCATGCAGCCAGCAGCCACCAGCCATTGGCCGCGCCGCTTGCGCACCGCCAGCTCGCGCAGCACGCCGAACGACTCTTCACGGGCTGGCCCGATAAAGCCGCAGGTGTTCACCAGCAGCACGTCGGCCCGCTGGGGCTTCTCAACGCGGGTATGGCCCGCCTGCTGCAAGAGTGTCGCCATCATTTCCGAGTCTACGCTGTTTTTCGGACAGCCCAGAGTTGTAAAGTAAAAACGCATGGATCATTCCCTCGTATAAAAAAGGTTGGCGCTCGAAAGGGCGCCAACCTGCGATTGATCTGTTTTGCAGCGTAATGTCGCCGCTGCGGATGCTGCTGCCTATGGGGTGGGAGTTGGCAAGGTGTCCATCGTATAGGTCACATCGACCACTTCTCCCTGTGCGCCCAAAGCTGGCACGGTAACCCCGTTGACCGTTAGCTCGATCCCGGCCCCGTTGCCCACACGGATAGACAGCGATTCGTTAGCCGTCCATATCTGGTCGTCACCGACGCGCAAGTTGCGCTCCATCAGCAGCTCGCCGTCTGCCATCACTCGCACATAGCTGGTAGCCAGGATGCGGGCCTCCACGAGAATGGACGTAGCCTGCGTAGGCGTGAGGTTGGGGCCAGTCGTCGGCGTGGCGCTCGGCTCGACAGTTGGCCTGCGCGTGTTCGTCGGTCGCAGGGTTGGTGTCGGGGTAGCTGTAGGTTGCTCTACGGCCTCTGTGGTGGTCTCGGCTGGGGCCGTCTCTTCGACGGCGAGCGTCGGCGATGGCTCTATTGTCTGCTCATCAACGGCCGGGACTGCCTCGGTTGGCTCTGTGGTAGGCAAGCCAGACGCCTGAGATATTGACCCAAGGATCAGGTTCAGCGGCCACACATCCACCCCACGATAGAAATGCGAGTACCCGATCCAGGCCGCCAGACCCAGAATGACCGCTGCGATGGCTGCCAGGGCGTACATTCGCCCGCTGCTACCGCCCGAGTGCATCAGGGGTTCATTCAGTACTTGCGGAATGCCAGAACCCGTTATGGCAGGGTTTGTCGTGTTATAGGCTGCCATGATTTCTTCCGGGTTCAGGTTCAGGAAGCGGGCGTAATTGCGAAGAAATCCTTTCACATAGACGTCCCCAGGCAGCGCGTCAAAGCGTTCTTCTTCTAGCGCCTGGAGAAAAGCGCGTCGTATGTGGGTGACTTCTTCTACTTGCTCCAGCGAAAGACCTTTGTTCTCTCGAGCTTGACGTAATTGGTCACCGAGTGCAGCCACGAGCTATCTCCCCCCAATGAAAGCGATAGATACCCTTGAACTATACACTTGTCAGGGGAGACTGTCAAAGCAAGATATGCCGGGCAGGGGGCTGTCGCCCCTTGTTATGCGCGGGGGAGGCAAGGTTGGCTGAAAAAGGTGGGAAATTGGGGGCCAGGATGGGGAACCTTTGGTGCAGCCAAACGTCACAGGTATATGGATGGTATGACTGATGTGCTGGTGACAAGCCGAATATTCCGAGAAACTTGCGTACAAACTGAATCGTGCTATAATTTTCCCGTTAGACTGTTCCGACCAGAGGATATTATCCATGAGTAGCTATGCTACAGATAACCGGCCTAGCTGGCAGAGGCTTCTTCGCTCCTTTCTCCTCGTGGTGGTTGTGGCGGGCGCTTTATACTCTGGGTTCTTGTTTTTCACCACAGTAAGAGCGCTCGTTTCGCGTACCACTCTCCCTTTTGTGGACAACGTAGTACAGACTGAACACACGCCAGGGCGCGCTCCTCAAGAAGAGTTGCCCAATATTTCGCAGCGCAAAGAGCGGATCAACATTCTGCTGCTGGGTATAGATAGACGCGAGAAGGACCCCGGTCCGTGGCGGACGGATACCATGATCCTGGTATCGCTGGACCCGGCCACGAATTCGGCGTCCATGTTGTCGATCCCGCGTGACTTGTGGGTAGACATTCCCGGCTATGGAGAGAGCCGCATCAACACGGCCCATTCCACGGGCGACCAGCAAAAGTATCCTGGCGGCGGCGTGGCGCTGGCCAAAAAGACCGTCTCGACTGCGCTGGGCGTTCCCGTCCATTATTACGTGCGTATTGATTTCTTTGGCTTTGAGAGGCTGGTGGACGCTATCGGCGGCCTGGATATCTATGTCAAGGAGCCTATCCACGACGAGGAATATCCCGACGGGAACTATGGGACGTTCGTGTTGGACATTCCCGCCGGGTTGCAGCATATGAACGGCGAGCGGGCGTTGCAGTATGCCCGGACGCGACATGGAACCGGCGATTTCAACCGCATGTCGCGGCAGCAAGATGTGATCATGGCCGCCTTGAATAAGGTGCTGAGTATGGACATCCCCTTATCTCAGGTGCCCGAATTGATCGAACTGGCGGGGAATTCGCTGCAAACGGACCTGGTGCTCTCCGAAATACTGGCCCTGATTCCCATCGTGAAGAATATCGACCCGCAGAACGTGCAGGCG
>JAAYXX010000388.1 GCA_012515695.1 Chloroflexota bacterium | reverse complement strand
GGGCACGCACCGGCCCAACACCCCCGCCGAACTGACGGCCATGTTGGGCGCCGAGATCGTGGAGAACTATTGCATCGCCCAGCACAACGCCTTTGACCCGGCGCAACTGGTGGAGGTGGGCACGTCGCGCTTTGGACATCGGGCGCTGGTCAACCGCGACTATTACGAGGCCACGTTCAAAATCCTGACCGGCTTTATCGAGCCGCACTTTTTCGCTGGTTTCTCTGGCGGCCCCAAGGCGGTTCTGCCTGGGGTGGCCGGGATAGATTCGATCATGGCGAACCACAGCTACCCGATGCTCGATGATCCGGCGGCTACCTGGGGGCACACGGAGGGCAACCCCGTCTGGGAGGAGATGCGCCAGGTGGCTGCCATGACTGCCCCTGATTTTCTGCTGAACGTTACCCTGAACCGCAACCGCGAGATCACAGGGGTGTTCGCTGGCGACGTGTGGCAGGCCCATCAACAGGGGGTCGAGTTTGCCCGGCAAGTGGTGATGGTTCCCGTGGCAGAGCCTTATGATATTGTGCTGACCACCAACAGCGGTTACCCGCTGGACATCAACCTGTATCAGGCGGTCAAGGGCATGTCTTGCGCCGCGCAGATCGTCCGGCCCGGCGGCAGCATCATCATCGCGGCCGAGTGCCGCGAGGGCATCCCCGATTACGGCGAGTATCGCCGACTGGTGCAACAGGGCGGTTCGGTGCAGGGGGTGCTGGACATCATTTCGCAGCCCGGCTTTACCTGTCAGGATCAGTGGGAGGCCCAGCTTCAGGCGCGGATTCAGCAGGTGGCCGATGTGCATGTGTATAGCTCTGGCCTGACCGATGAGCAGATTCGCGGCATGTTGCTGACCCCTTGCCACAGCATAGAGGAAACGTTGGCGGCCTTGCGGGCCAAGTATGGGCCGCAGGCGCGGATATGTGTCATCCCCGAAGGACCACAAACCATCCCGTATCTGGCGAACGCCTGAAGAAAGGAGCGTGATTCTCATGGCTGATCAAGCGTTGTGCATCATTCCTCAGCCCAAGCAGGTTGCCTGGGGCGAGGGCGCGTTCCAGCTGACCCCCGAAACCGCTATTCTGTTGTTGCCGCAAGCGCCAGCCAGCGCGCGCGTGGCAGCGCAGGCTTTGCAGCAAGAAATAGCCGATGCCACGGGCCTGCATTTGCCCATTTACAAGCTGGCCCGCCCGGATCGGACGAGCGGCTATATCCTGCTGGTTGACGATTGGGAGCAGGCGCGCGCTTTTACGCAAGAGCCGTTGCCCTTTGCCGGGGAACTGGATGGACGCGGCGAGCAGGCGTATTGTGTGGACGTGGACGCCCGGCGTGTGATTGCGGGCGGCGATGGGGCACTGGCGTTGCATTATGCCGCGCAGACCTGTCGGCAGTTGGCGCGTGGCGAGCATACCCGCTGGCCGTCGGTTCGCCTGGTGGATTGGCCCTCGTTGCCATATCGCGGGGTGATGATGGACGTGTCACGCGGCAAAGTGCCTACCGTCGACACGATCAAGCTGGTAATTGATGAACTGGCGCTATACAAGGCCAACGTCCTGCAATTCTACACCGAGCACACCTTTGCCTTTGCCCATCACCCGCGCATCGGGCAGGGGTGTGGCTCGTTGACCAATGAGGATATCCTGGAACTGGACGCCTACGCCCGCGAGCGGCAGATCGAGTTGATACCCAACCTGCAATCGTTCGGCCATTGCGCCCACATCCTGAATATGCCCGAATACGCGCATCTGGCCGAATCCGAGGCGCGCTGGTCGCTGTGCCCCACGGATGAGAGGACCTATGCCTTTTTGGATGACCTGTACGCCGATATGCTGCCCGCCTTTGGGTCGCCGGTGCTGAACATTGGCTGTGACGAGACGTATGACCTGGGCAAGGGGCGCTCGACAGACGCAGCGGCGCAAAAGGGCACGGGGCGGCTCTATCTGGAGCATATCCTGCGCCTGCGGGAACTGGCGCAACGGTATGGCCGCCGCATTCAACTGTGGGGAGATATTCTGCTGCACTACCCCGACCTGGTTCCCCAGGTGCCGGATGATGTCACCCTGCTCGATTGGCACTATGAGGCGCAGGACGATTACCCCTCGGTGCAGTTGTTCGCCGAGAGCGGGCGCGATTTCTGGGTCTGCCCGGGGACTTCGTCGTGGAATACCCTGTTCCCGCGCATCGAAAACTCGAACCGCAACATCAGCACGCTGGCGCGGCTGGGCGTGGAGCATGGGGCCAAGGGCCTGCTCAATACCGACTGGGGAGACAACGGCCACTATCAGCCCATCGGCCAATGCTGGTATGGATATATCTATGGAGCCGAACAGGCATGGACTGGCGGGGCTACGCCCGACGAGACCTTTGACGCGTGCTTTGGGCGGCTGTTCTTTGGCGCGGGCGGCGAGGCCATTGTGCAGGCCATGCGCGCGCTGGGGCGGTTGAACACGCTGCCGGGGATGCCGCGTGGCAATGGGTCGCATAGCGTCTTTGCCCTGCTGGACGAGCCGCTAGTGGGCACGCTGACGGACCAGATTCCCCGCGCTACGCTGGAAGAGATCGTGCAGGTGTGCGCGCGGGTAGAGCAGACGCTTCGCGCCGCTTTGGCAGCTACCCGCGATCGGCTGTCTGTAGAAGAGATGATCTATTCCACGCGCATGATGGACTATATGGCCCGCAAGGTGATGGCCTCGCAGGATATCGCGGCCGATGTGCAGGAATTGGCGCAGGGCGGCGACGACGCGGCGGCGGTGCTGACGCGAGACGTTGCCCGGTTGGATGCGCTGGATTCCGAACTGGTAGAGCTTGACGAGGTATTCCGCGAGCAGTGGTTGCGGCGGGCCAGGAATTCAGAGATCAGGATTGCGCTGGGCCATTTGGCGGGCCTGCGGGCGCGCTATGCCGCGGCGCGGGCCTGGTTGGTGGCGCGGCTGGCTGAAGTGCAGGCGGGCCAATCGCCGGACTATGACCTGAGCGCATACCGCCACTCGGCGGAGAGTTACGAGATTTTGGGGCAGTCGTTCTTGCGGCGAATGCGTGAGGCGGGGGTGTTGTAGGCCAGAGTTGGGCTTGGCGCCGGGCAGTTGTGAGCGGCAAGGGGTCTGTGCTATAATCTTGAAACTGGGGTCCATCGTTTGCGTGTAGGGCAGTTGCCCGCCAGAGCAAAGACGCAAAGGCATCAACTCTCGATGGAACGCGAGTTCGTCCAAGGCTGAACGTTATCGTACATTGCACACACGAGTCGAGGGACAATGGATTACGCAGAATACTCCCAACCTTTGGATTCCCCCACTGTAGCACGACCCTCACGGATCAACTGGGCGGAAGAACTGGCCCGGACCTTGCTGCCTGCCATCGCCATTGTGTTGGCGGTGAACGTTTTTCTGGCGCAGCCGCGCACGGTGCATGGGCAAAGCATGGAGCCTAATCTGCACGAGAACCAACGAGTGATAGTAGACCTGATCTCCTTGCGCTTTCGCCAACCCCGGCGGGGAGAGATCATCATTCTGGACTTGCCGGAGCGCAATTCGGTCCCTCTGATCAAGCGGGTGGTGGGGCTGCCCGGCGACACCGTCGAGATCAAGGACGGCGCAGTCTACCTGAACTCGGAAAAACTGGACGAGCCGTATCTGAATCAGGATACGTGGGGCAATATGTCGGCCCGGGTTGTCCCAGAGAACAACGTTTTCGTGCTGGGAGATAACCGGGCGCGCAGCAACGATTCGCGCTATTTTGGAATGGTGCCGTTTGAGAACATCCTGGGGCGGGCCTGGCTGTGCTATTGGCCGCTCAGTAATGCTGGACTGTTCAACTAGCAAACGCAAAGCTACCACAAGGCGGAGTGACAGGCACGCCGGAAAGGAAATCCACATGGCTACAGACCTGGGAGCGCGTCCAGCGCAGGGGTATCCTCTGAGTGTGATCCCCGGCTATTACGGCAGTGAGCCGGGCATCCAGATCGGGTCGTATCTCTCCTCCAAGGCCAGCGACGAGGACATTCAGTTTTTCCAGCAGTTGGGCCTGGAATGGGTAATGACCATCGTTGATGACCCCGCGGAGCAAACGGCGGAGCATTACATGCAGCTTCGCGAGCGGTTCGAGTCTTACGGGCTGAAAATCTATCGCCTCGCCAACCACAGTTGCCACAATATGGAGCAGGTAACGCTCAACCTGCCTGGCCGCGACGAAAAAGTAGAAGAGTTCCTCAACTTTATCCGCAACCTGGGCAAGGCTGGCATCCACTATTCCACCTACGCCCACATGGGCAACGGCATCTGGCGCACGGGCCACGGCACCTATCGCGGGGGCATCGTTGGCTCGGCGTTTGATATCTCGAAAGCCCAATCGGGCAGATGGATTGACAAAACGTTCGAGGGGCCGCTAACCCACGGACGCGAGTACACGGAAGAAGAGCTGTGGGACAACTATACCTACTTTATCAAGCAGGTGGTCCCCGTGGCGGAAGAAGCTGGCGTGTATATCGGAATCCACCCGGATGATCCCCCTGTGTACCCTTTGGGCGGCGTGCCCCGCAAGATTTTCGGCACGTTCGAGGGATACAAGCGCGCCCTGGAAATCGCCGACAGCCCCAATATTGGCGTTTGCCTGTGCGTGGGTTGCTGGCTGGAAGGCGGCGAATTGATGGGGGCCGATGTGATCGAGGCCATCCACTACTTTGGTGAGCGCAAAAAGCTGTTCAAGGTCCACTTCCGCAATGTGAGCCAGCCCATGCCCGCGCCCTGGTCCGAGACGTTTATCGACAACGGGTACATGGATATGCACCGGGTAATGCAGGCGCTGCGCGAAGTAAACTTTGACGGCGCGATTATCCCCGACCATATCCCGGCGATCCTCGGCGGTCCTCGCGCCGGGTTGGCCTATTCGATTGCCTACATGCGCGCGCTGTTGCAGGCCGTGAACAACGAATACGGCGGCCCTACTGGCGCCTGATCCGAACTCTTGGCGCAAGGTGGCAAGGCGAAATCCCGCCTCGCCACCTTGTTTTTTTCTCCCCGCTCTCCCCCATTGGACCGCCGGCTTCCTTGGCTAATGGCGCTAACATTTGACTGTCGATCACCCTCACCCTATCCCTCTCCCAGTGGGCGAGGGAACCAGAAACCCTCACCCCCCGGCTGACATGTAGCCGCGCCTTGCAGGCGCGCAATCCCGCGCCAGAATGGCGCGGCTACTCCCTCGCCCACTGGGAGAAGGTGCCCCTACCTCGTTATGGGAACTAACCTCCCTCTTCTCGCGTCTAGCAGGTGTAGCATGGTTCCTTTCCTTCACCCGCCCGGCGGCAGACAGCCGGACCTGTGAGGTTGCGAGGTGGTCAAAATGAAACAGTGGATGTGGTTCGCTACGGGGTTTGGAATAGCTTTGGTGTTGATTGGAACGGCGATTCTGGGGCTGTACCAACGGGCGTTGGCCGATGATACCGTGCCCACTCTTACGGCGACGACGCAGCCCGCGCTGACTCCCCGGCCCACGGAAGACGCTGCTACGCCCGTGCCTGTCCTCCCGTCGCTGGCCTGGCAGCGCGAAGGGGGCGCTTCCGGGGCTTGCGACACGCTGCGCGTGGACGAGGCGAATCGGCTGTATTTCGGGCTGTGCCAGCAAGGCGCGGTGTTTGCCTTCTTGACGCAGGCCGAACTGGACGAGTATCAGGCGTTCATTGCCCAATATGCCTCTTTCGAGTATGCGGCGCAGGAACACGGCGCGCAGGTACAATTGAGCCTGGCGAGTAACGGCAGCCACACAGCTTCGCTGGAGGAGCAGGCGGAGGTGGCGCGCTGGGCCGGACGGGTTTATGAGCGGCTGGCCGAGGAGCAGCGACAGGCGGACAAGGTGGCCCGCGCGCGGCTGGAACTGGCGGGCAAGCTGGGTATCTCGGCGGACTATATCCGCACGTTGTCGGTGGAGCCGGTGACCTGGACAGACGCCTGCCTGGAGATTCCGCATCAAGGGCTATTCTGCGCTCAGGTGCTAACGCCCGGCTATCGTGTCGTGCTGGAGGTGGATGGCCGACAGTACGAGTATCACACCGACAGGCACGAACTGGTGCGGCTGGCCGACGCCCCGCAGCCGACAGCCAGCCCCGAGCCGACGGCGCTCCCCACCGACGCGCCGACGCACACGCCGGTTCCCACGAACGTGCCGCCGACGGCGACGCCCGTGCCGACCTGGACACCCTGGCCTACGCCGACGCCCTATCCCACGGCGACGCCCTGGCCCACGCCCTATCCGGTGACGATTACCGATTGGCGAGGGGAGTACTATAACAATCCAAGCTTGAGCGGTTCGCCAGTGATGCTGCGTAACGACCAGGAGGTCAGCTTTGATTGGGGGTATAACGGCCCAGGCTGGCCCGTCCCGACGGACTGGTTTTCGGCCCGCTGGTCGCGCAAGATCCAGTTTTCCGAAGGCAAGTACAACTTTCGGCTAGAGGCCGACGACGGCGTGCGCTTGTGGGTAGCGGGCAACTTGCTGATTGACCGCTGGTCGGGCGGCTACAAGGTGGACACCGTACGCAACCAGCAAATCTGGAACGGCGTTCACGAGATCGTGGTCGAGTATTATGAGCAAGAGGGGTCGGCCAAGGTGCGCCTGACCTGGGAAAAGGTGGAGGAGCCGCGCACGCCCACCCCGCGCCCCACCATTACCGAGTGGCAGGCCGAATACTATAACAACATGACGCTGACCGGCGATCCCCGTATCGTGCGGAACGAAAAGACAATCGCGTTTGACTGGGGCAAAGGTTCGCCGGATCGCAAGGTCAAGAGCGACGGCTTTTCGGCGCGATTCACGCGCACGCTGCCGTTCGAGCAGGGGGTATACCGGTTCTATGCGGTGGCCGATGATGGCGTGCGGGTGTATGTGGACGACGAACTGCTGATAGACGAGTGGCATGCGGGCATTCGCGAGGAGTATACCGCCGACATTGCGCTGGATGGCAGCCATGCGCTGCGCATCGAGTATTTTGAAAAAGGCGGCGGAGCTGCGTTGGATGTGCGCTGGGAGCGTATTCAGGACGCGCAGGGCTGGTCAGGCTCGCGCCTGTCGTGGCTGCGCCTGCCCACTCCCTCCCCGTAAGCAGGCGCGACGGCCCGCCCAGCGCCCTGTGTATCCGCGCCCCCGTTGTTCAATACGGGGGCGCGGGCATTTGTGCGGCGGGTTATGCGCCTATCGCCTATGCCGGGTTGATGAAAATGTCCTCTCCCACCAGGCCGGGGTAAGCCCCGTTGGCTGCATCTGCCGAGTCCGGGTGAGCGATGAGCCACTTGTTGACGGCGAACAGCAGGCGGCTCTCCCCCGCCTTTTCGACGGTATAGGGCAGTGGCTCGTTGGTCCCTTTGGGCAGGTATACCAACGTGGCAAAGCTGCCACCCTTGGTCGTGTGAATCGGGGCATAGTGCAGGCTCCAGGCGGGCAACTCGACCACCGCGCCCTCGGGGGCATAGAACGCGGCCACCCCGCTGGTCTTGTAGGTGATCTGCTCGCCAAAGACCACGTCTTGGATTAGCCCCAACAGCAGCACGGTGTCGGTGAGGCAAACCACCACTTCCGACCCTTTGTGATATTCCAGGGCGGCCATCTGGAGGTTCTTGCCATAGCACCAACCGACCTGCACAGGCATGCCGCCGTATACCTCGCGGGCGATCTGCTCGTTAAAGGCAAAGGGCTTTTCCAGGGCGGGCACAGAGGCTTCGTAAACCACCTTGTCCGTATCAGGCACGAGCGCCTTGGCGTTGGCGATGACCTCGGAGGGGTCTACCTGGGTGAGCAGTCGCCCGTATTGGCCAAAGATGGGGGCGTCTACCGACAGGATATTCAAATTGGGATTGGCTGACTGTAGAGCACGCTGGGTTGGGTAGATCATGATTGCTCCTATCTCGCATGATATAGGTACTACCTTATAGTATACGCAGAATAGCGCAGAGAGGCTACGGCGAGAGTTTGTGTGTCGTAGGCGCGAACTGGCTTTTCAGTTGCCGCGCCCTGTTGACTGTGCTATAATCACATACAGGACTCGCATCGGCGTACAGGCAATATAGCAGAAGAGTGGGTGCAGAATATGGACTGTCCTAAATGCAAAACATATAACCCCGAAGATCGCACCGTCTGCTGGCGTTGTGACACGGAACTCCCCAAACCCAAGCCCGAGAAGAAAAAAGACCCGCAAAAGACAGCGCGGCTGTGGATGTATGGTGCTTTCGCCCTGTTCCTGCTGCTCAGCCTCTTGCGGATGTGCGGGGGCAACCTGCCTTTTGGGAAGCAGGCACCGCAAGGGCCGACGGGCATGGTTCTGCCGAACGCGCCGGTGGGTTTACTGGTCTCCAGTGTCCTGGCGCTGCTATAGCGCGAACTCATCGCGCGTTACGCGCTCTGGGTCTGGCCCAGGGCTGGCTGTTGCGCGCAACGATCTTTTGCATAACGATACCCCGCCTTGCAGGGCGTGCCCTGTAGGTGGGGTATTTGTCTTTTTACAAAGGTGGGCGGCCTACAAGTCGAGGGAGTAGAACATGGCCGCGTCCCCGTTGTTATAGTAATGGTCGATCAGCCCCCGGAAGGAATAGCCCAGCTTGGTGAACAGGCAATAGGCCGGGTCATTCTTGGTCTGCATGTAGACGGTGAGGCGGGTGAGGCCGCTGCCTCTGGCCCAATGTTCGGCGGCCTCTAGCAGCCGCGTGGCGATGCCCTGCCGCCGATGCTCCATGTCGACAACCAGGTGCTCGATGTGGCCCGCCCACTGCCACCGGCTGACGGTGATGTCCAGGTAGCCCAGGATGGTGGCGAGTTCGCTGGCCACGAGAAAGCACTCGCTACGCTGCCAGTCTTCGTACAGGTATTTTGGCTCGCGGGGGTAGGGGATTTCGGCCTGACGCGGCAGGCGCATTCGTTTCAGGTGTATGCCAACGGTATCTCCGGTGACCGATTCGTCCAACTGCCAGACATAGTTGGTCACATAGGTTCCATCCAACAGCTCACACCGGTCGATATCGGCTATGTTTGCCGGGCGTATACGCATTCCAATACCCTCATTATCAAACTACCCGCGCTTTTCCCGGCGGGCGCCTGTTGCCGGTCGCGTGCCAGGGACGGGCACAGTCTCCAGAATCTCCTCGATCACCACGCGAGTATCCAGGTTCTTGATGCGGGCGGACGGGCTGAGGATTACGCGGTGGGCCAGCGTCGGCTGGGCCAGCAGCTTGATGTCATCGGGCGTCACATAGTCGCGCCCTTGCATGGCGGCGTATGCCTGGCTGCTTCTGTAGAGCGCCAGCGAGCCACGCGGGCTGGCCCCCAGGTAGACATCGGGGTGGTTGCGGGTCGCGTTGACCAGAGCCACGATGTACTCCTTGATCAGCGCGTCTACATAAATATGCCTGACGCTCTCTTGCGCTTCCAATAGCTCGGCGACGGTCATCACCTGCTCGATGGTCTCCAGCGGATGAACGAACTGGTGCGTATCCAGAATGCCTACTTCGTCCGCCGGGCTGGGGTGGCCCAGGCTAACACGCATCATGAACCGGTCCAACTGTCCTTCTGGCAGGGGGAAGGTGCCCTCGTACTCGATGGGGTTCTGCGTAGCCAGAATGGTAAACGGCTCTGGCATCTTGTAGGTATGCTCATCCACCGTCACCTGGCGCTCTTCCATGCACTCTAGCAGCGCGGCCTGCGTCTTGGGCGTGGCGCGGTTGATCTCGTCGGCCAGCACGATCTGCGCCATGATGGGGCCTGGGCGAAACTCGAACTCGCGGGTTTGCTGGTTGAAAATCGAGTCGCCGGTGACATCGCTGGGCAACAGGTCGGGGGTGAACTGGATACGCCGGAAGGAGCAACCGATAGACCTGGCAAGGGATTTCGCCAGCACGGTTTTGCCGACGCCGGGCACGTCCTCGATCAGCAGGTGCCCCTGGCAGAGCATGGCGATGAACGCCATCTGGACCTCGTCGTGTTTGCCAAGGATCACTTGCTCTACATTCGCGACAAGCTTGGTGCCAACGTCCTGAATCAGGCCCATGGGTTCTTCCTCATGTATAGTGATACGAGGCTGCGGATGAGGATACACGAGCCAAAGCC
Source organism: Chloroflexota bacterium (assembly GCA_012515695.1). Classification (GTDB taxonomy): domain Bacteria; phylum Chloroflexota; class Anaerolineae; order UBA1429; family UBA1429; genus JAAYXX01. Next base: position 2,123 of record JAAYXX010000388.1, on the reverse strand, counting down.
GGGTGTCAAATGGGATGGGGCTATCGTTATGTATGCTTGTTGCATTACTTGCTCCCGGCAAAGTGTGGTATAATCAGTCATTATGAGAAATGCAAGACCTTTTGGTAAAGCAAGCTTTGGGCAAGACCGCATCTTTTGGCTGATTGTTGCTGGCCTGGTCCTGGTGTATGCGGCGGCGCAGGGCAACCTGGTCAATCTGGCGTTTACGCTGCTGGGCCTGGTGGTGGCGATCACGGTGCACGAGTGCGCGCACGCCTGGACTGCAGACCGCCTGGGCGACCCGACGGCCCGGCAGATGGGCAGGGTGTCGCTGAACCCAATCGTCCACCTTGATCCCTTGGGGTCGGTGATGATGCTGGTGACGGCCATCACCGGCGTGGGCATTGGCTGGGGGAAACCGGTTCCTGTCTCGTCCTACCGCCTGAAATATGGCTCGCGGCTGGGTGGCGGGCTGGTATCGCTGGCTGGGCCAGTGTCCAATGTGTCGTTTGCGGTGGTGCTGGGCCTGATCTGGCGGCTTATGCCATTCGTGCCGTATTTGTCTACCGCGTTGTTTGTGATCTCGTTGGTGAACATCACCATTGCCATGTTCAACCTGCTCCCGCTGCCCCCGCTGGATGGATTCGGGGTGTTGATGGGGCTGTTGAGCGTATTTCGTGGGCAGTGGGCCTGGAAACTCTCCGAGTGGTTTGGCCAATTGCAACGGTTTGGGCCAATGCTCTTGATCTTGGAGCTGGTCGTGACCCAGTTCATGGGAATACCAGTACTCGGCTGGCTGATCGGCCCCCCGACTCGCTTTTTCCAGCGAGTGATCCTGGGCATCTAGGGCCTGCGATGAGCCTGGGCTGGCGGGTGGTGGGCAAGCGTTGGGCATATCGCGCCAGACAGTTCTTTACGCGTTGCCTGGCGCGTGAAGCCGATATTGACGTGGACGCCATTCGTGGCGTGCTGCCTGAACCCGCCTTCCAACTCTACCAGGGAATGCCTTTGGGAGACCGGATACATGCCCAAAATGTATGGAGGATGGTTCAAAATGGGGGGCCGTGTTCCAGAGACCTGGAGCAAGCGGCCCTTCTTCATGATGTGGGCAAAAGTCGGGCGAACCTGTCGCTCGTCCATCGCGTCCTGATCGTGCTGATTCAGGGGGCGCACGCGCCGCTTCTAGAGCGCCTTGCCAGGGATGACCCGCACTCCTGGCGCTATCCTTTCTATGTGCATCTGCATCACGCAGAGATCGGCGCCCTGTTGTGCGCTGATGCGGGGTGCAGCCCTCTTACGGTGGCCCTGGTGCGCTATCATGAAACGCGTTCGGCATTGCCCGATTCTCCGGCGGGATTGCGTTCCAACCTCGTGAAACTAATCTATGGCGATGATCGTTGTTAAAAGGAGAAGCAGATGCAGTTGACCATTGTAGGATTGGGTGTGGTGGGCACATCCCTGGGGATGGCGCTCAAAGCTACCGACGCCGGGATTGTCGTTATGGGACATGACCCGGAGGCGGCGAACGTCAAGCGCGCCAAAAAGCTGGGGGCCATTGACAAGAGCCATTGGAACCTGATTGGCGCGTGCGAAGAGGCTGATCTGCTGGTGTTTGACCTGCCGTTGGCCGAAGTGGAAAAAACGCTTGCGGCCCTTCAGGGGTATCTCAAAGAGTCGACCGTTATTATAGACATGGCCCCTGTCAAAAAGCCCGTGTTTGAGGCGGCCCAACGGCTCTTGCCCCAGGTGCCATTGATCGGCGGGCATGTGGTTTCGCCCCGCCTGCTAACGGCGGACGCCGAACCCAGCGCCGAACTGGTCAACGGGGCCACTTTTTATATCGTCGCTCAGGAAGACGCCAAGGCCGCTGCGCTGGATACGGCGACGAACCTGGCCCTGGCAGTGGGCGCCAAGCCACAATTCATTGACGTCCAGGAGCATGATGGCCTGGTCGCGGCCACGCTCGAGCTGCCGCTGCTGGGGGCGCTGGCGCTGATGCGTACAGTCGCCGAGTCGGCTGGCTGGCAGGATCGGGTCAAGTCGGTGGGGGGAGAGCTGGCTACCGTGGGCACGACCCTGCTGAACGCGCCTCCGGGCATGATGGACATGGTGTTGTCCAACCGGGAGGACGTGCTGCGCTGGCT
>JAAYXX010000387.1 GCA_012515695.1 Chloroflexota bacterium | reverse complement strand
GGGAGATAAAGAAGCGACTGAAGCGAGACATTAGATGGCTCCTTTCGTTGTGGATGTGGCGCTGCATGGCAGGCACAACCGGCAACGTAGGAGCGCTCGCTACTACGGAAGTGACGCGTGGAGAGTGACGCAGCCGGAGGTGCTCAACCGGGCAGCGCGATGGATGGACTCATAATGCAACCCGTGCATCGCGATGGCCAAGGCTCAGGTTTGGCGGCAGAAGCTCATCCCAGTGGCACCTCCTTTCGTAAAGGGTGTAATACTCTAGCAATTATAGCCAAGAAAATGGAATGGGCAACTGTCAGAAGGGCTTTGTGTTGCGTTGTGGGGTATGCTACAATCCGTGGGAATGCAGATATCGTGGAAGCGGAAGCATAGCGCGAGTGTTGTTTGATAGCTAGAGGAGAGAGTGTTATGCCAGATTGCCACGACATGCGAGTTGGAAGTGTATACGCCTGCAAGCAGTGTGGGCTAGAGTTGCTGGTTGTGGAAGAGTGCAAGGAGTGCGAAGGCGAAGAGTGCACCTGCACGCAGCCCTGCACATTCGAATGCTGTGGAGAGCCGCTCTACCAGAAGAGCGGTGGCAAGAGCAAGAGTTAGGTTCAATTGCGCTTGGGGCTGAGGAGTCACGGGAGAATGGCGCGATGGCTATTCTCCCGTGTCCGTATCCTGTTTCGGCACTTGAGGCTCGGCAGGGGAGGAAACCTCGATGCGTCTGAGCAGCATTTTGTCTACTCGTGGTCCGTCCATATCCAGAACCTCGAATCGGAAGCCCCCCCACTCGAAATAGTCCGCGGTCTTGGGAATACCGCCAATCTGCATGGTCACAAAGCCGCCAAGGGTCTGGTATAGCCCCTGATCTTCACCGGGAAGCTCCTCGATCCCGAAATACTCCTTGAACTCTTCAAAGGATACCATTGCGTCCACCAGCCAAGAGCCATCCTCGCGTTGGACAATCTCTGGCTCTCCAGGTTCAATGATGGAAGGCAGTTCGCCGACGATGGCGCTCAGGATATCGTTGAGCGTCAAGAGTCCTTGCACGCTGCCATACTCGTCGATGACGAGTGCTAGCTGCGTGTTTGCCTGGCGGAAGGCATCTAGCACTCGCAGGATGGACATGATTTCGGGCACATAGAGAGGGGTCTGGATGGCGGCCCGTAATGACAGCTCTTCTCCAGAAAGCAGTTGAGCCAACAGATTCTTGGACTGCACTTCGCCGAGGATATCGTCCAGGTTGCCATCGGCCACCGGGAACCGCGAATAGTTTCCCTCGACGATCTTTTTCTTGATCTCCTCCGGTGGGTCATTCACGTCTAGCCAGACGATATCCGGTCTGGGAGTCATCAGGGCGCTGACCCGGCGGTCGTCCAGCAACAAGATGCTCTCCACAAGGTCTTGTTCTGCCTCCTCAAAGATGCCGGCTTCCGTGCCTTCCTGGAACAGGACGCGGATCTCGTCTTCCGTGACTGGCGGCTCTTGAGATGGCTTGGACCCCAGCAGGCGCAGCACGACCTCGGTCGAGAGGCTGAGGACGCGCACGATGGGGAGGGTGATGCGGGACAGGGCGTTCATAGGTTTGCTGACGGCCAGGGCGATGCCCTCTGGGTTAGCCAGCGCGAGCCGCTTGGGCACCAACTCGCCGATAACCAGGGAAATGTAGGTGGTTAACACCACCACGAGAACCAGGGATAGGCCCCCGGCGTAGGGCGCGAGCCACGGCACCCGGCCAAGCGCATCAGCAAGGGGGCCTGACAGGGTAGCCCCACCGAAGGCACCAGTGAAGACGCTGATTAACGTGATGCCGATCTGTATGGTGGACAAGAAGCGATTAGGCGTGTTCGCCAGGTCCAGGGCCGTTGCTGCTCTGGTATCTCCTTCCTCTGCGCGCTGCTGTAGGCGAGTCTTGCGGGCCGAGATGATGGCGATTTCTGACATGGAGAAGACGCCGTTCAGTATGATCAGCAGAAGGAGTATCAAAATCTGTCCTACTACAGGAGGCATGAGGCATTACCTTTCCCTAATCTCTCGATTGCTCAGGAGACCACCCGGCCTCTATCGTGATGGTGCGCGTATGCGATGCACTCGACGGTACGCCAGACCAGGGGGGCCTGTGCTTACTCTGGCTCGGTGTCTGCTGGCGAGATGGTGCCAACCTGCTCCCAATGGACCTTGCGCGGGTCAAACTGTGTGCGGGGAGGTTTGGTCTCGGCGGGATGGCCTATATAGACCGCAGCCAGCGGAATCAGGTGTTTGGGCAGGCCCACGGCAAGGGACACCCCCTTCTTGAGCATGCCGATGGGATGTATGCCGATCCATACAGCGCCCAGACCGAGGCCGGTTGCTGCTAACAAGATATTCTGGGTGGCTGCGCTGCAATCCTGGACCCAGAAATCTCGCGCTGGTCCGGGCAGTGCTCGTCGCATGTTACCACAGACGACGATGACGGCTGGCGCGTGGTAGCGCCCCAGCACCAAGACGCGGCGCAGTCTTTCCAGCGGCTTGCGCTCGGTCAACACGACAAACTCCCACGGCTGCCGGTTGGTGGCGGATGGGGCTGCCATACCGGCCTGAAGAATCTGCAGAATCGTCTCCCGGTTCACCTCTGCATCCGTGAACTTGCGGATGCTGCGCCGCTGAAGGATGTAGTCGAGAATCTGGGTCATTGGTCTCGCTCGTTCCTGGCCCCAAATGCCGAGTGGTCAGCCTGATGGGGTGTGCCTCTTTGGGAGGGGACGGCTGCTACTATGGGCGATTGG
>JAAYXX010000050.1 GCA_012515695.1 Chloroflexota bacterium | reverse complement strand
TAGAGCGAATACCCGGTATCGTCACATGCCGGACCTGTTGCCACTTGTTGGCCCCGTCCACCACAGCCGCCTCGTAAAGCTGCGGGTCGATTCCGGCCAGGGCTGCCAGATAGATGATGGCCCCAAAGCCAAAGCCCTTCATAATGTCTGTGATAATCAACATGGGCAGGAAATATCTGCCCTGCGTTAGAATTGGGATCTTGTCCCCGCCCGCAGCCGTCGCAATCTGGTTTACAATTCCGGTCGGAGCAATAAAGACCAGCATGATACCAGCGTACACAACCCACGATAAAAAGTGGGGAAAGTAGGTAATCGTTTGGATGCTGCGCTTGTACCACATATGGCGCACTTCGTTCAGCAGCAGCGCGAACATGATCGGAACGGGGAACCCAAAGACGATACGCATAACGCTAATCAGCAGCGTGTTGCGCTGCAGCCGGGTGAAATCGGGCGAGTTGAAGAATTCCTCAAAGTATTTGAACCCCACCCAAGGGCTGCGACCGATCCCCAGGAATATCTTGAAATCTTTGAAAGCAATGCTCAGGCCATAGTAAGGGATGTAACTAAAGATGAAAAAGTAAACCAATGTGGGCAAGATAAACAGGTAAAGATACCGTGCCCGCCACATGCGGCGTAGCAACAAACTGTTCCTCAACCGGGATACGTCGAACCGTGTTCGCGTTATCGCTGCCATGGCATCACCTTCCTAATAGCTTGCGTTGCGTCGTGCTTGCCCAAAAGATGGCTTGTTCCTAGTTCGTTTGTCCCATAGGCCCCCCTCTCGTCCGGCTGGCTCACTGCGCGGTAAAGAACCCGATTGCTTCCTCTGGCCGATTTTCCACCAGCGCCCGAATTCCCTGATTGAACGCGTCCCATCCTCGCCGCAGAACGTCTTGGGCAGCCCCCTCGCGCCCCATCTGGCGCAACCTTTCGGCGCATTCGGCGCGGGCCACGTCAGCCTGCACCACGACATCCGAGAAACGAGGCAGGCGAGCGGTAACATCCGGCAGGGACGGAAATGGCGCGTGTGGTTCTAGCTGATACCAGTAGGCCACGCTGGTATAGTCGTTCTCATAGTTGTTGTCGTGGCCGTGCTCAATCGTCCACACCAACGAACGCTCAAAGCGGATAGGGTCCGCCAGATACCAGCGATACATGGCATTCTTGCCCGCGTGATCGGCGTTCTCCACCAGATGAAAGCCGGTGTATGGGCCGTGATACGCCTCGTTGGGGCATGCCCCTCCGCCAAAAATCTCCTCCGAGCCTGTGCCATGATAGGCAGGCGGCCACTGCTCCCCAGGGCGACCATCCACAAAGACCATGTCGTCGCCCTCGCCATACCACCCGCCGCCGAGGTTATCCACTTGCAGGTGCAATCCTACCATCTGGCCGCGCCCTTCGACTGCCACCGCACAATAATTCTCGCGGCCATCCAGGTTGACCCCATTCCACACCGGCGAGTTGGCCTCTGTGCCCTCCTTGGGCGTTGTGGGGTTCTCGCGCCGCCATTGCGCGTGCAAACGCCCCACATCCTCCGGCAGCGGGTCGTCATATTTCTCCATATCCAGGTGATACCAGAAGGCCATCTCCTCCGCGGGGTGACCGGGGATCGCCTCATAGGCGAGTTCCATACGGGCAGAGGTAGCAAAGGGCATGGGCAGATACAAGTTCAGCCCCCACGTCAACAGGCCATTATTGCCAGGGTTGACGACGGCGGCCAGCGAGCGGAGCGGCACAGGGGTACAGTGGGGCACACCGAAAAGGTCACCCAATGGCGCTTCTATGCTGGGGGTAGACTCGCCATCCCACCAGGCGCGCAGCACCAACTGACGAAAGTGAAAGCGGCTGGCATTGATCGTGGTCCAGTAAAAATGCGCGATCTTGCCCGGCCCCTGTTCATCCAGCAATAGCACACGCTGTCCAGGTTGCAACAGGATAAAGTCGCGGTTGCGACCAGAGGTATCCCATGAAGAACGCCGAATCGTGTGGATTCGGCTGGTAACGCGGGATGGGTCGTAGAACACGATGACGTGTCTCCTTGTGCCAACAATCTTTGTTGCGCTTGACCTGTATCTTTTGTGCAATCCAGAACGCCAAGCAGGGAAAATCCGCCCTGTTGACGGGGTTACTTTTCGGTAGTACTATTATAGCATACTGGGATCTCTCGAATTGACACGTTTTTGACATTTTTTGTCAAGGTTGAGCTGTGCCAACATCGAACTTGAGCGGGCTGCTTCGCGAATTGCGTAACGCCCTCGCACATATGGATGAGCCGCTCCGGTTGGAAAATCATCCACTGACCAGGCGCATCCAGTACGTGGCCGACGCCCCCGAAGTGTCACGCGGCCAGGTATTGCGCCGCGTTCTCCGCCTGGGCATCGAATCGCTGGACCCGGGCGCGGGCACGCCAGTGAACGCGCCCGAAGCGCGGACCTACCAGGTGCTCTATCGCTACGCGATCGCCAAACAGAGCATGGCTATGATCGCCGCCGAGCTGGACATCGGCGAACGGCAGGCTTATCGCGACTTGCGCCAGGCGATGGCCGCCCTTGCCAGCGTGCTCTTTCCCGAAGACCCGGCCGTCCAGGAAGCCAACGTCCCACTAAGCGCCGCAGGCCGCAGCCGGGCGGCCCATGTGCGCGAAGAGATCGAACGCCTCTCACGCGAGCAGTATCAGGATATCAGCCTCTCTGAATTGCTGGCGGGCGTGGTGGATAGCGGCCGCCGTCTGGCCGAGGGCCGTGGAATCGCCATCCACCTGCAAGACCTCGCCCCGAACCTGCTGGTTCCCGTCAACCGCACCATGCTGCGCCAGGCTTTGCTTAACCTGGTGAGCCATATGGTGCGCCAGCCAGATACCCGCGACATCACCATCCGGCTCGATCGCTCGGACGAGAACGCCCTGATTCAGATAAGTTGCCCCTACGAGGGACCTGCCGCCCAGCCGTCCCCCGATGATCCCTTTGCGGTGGCCAACCAATTGCTTACCACCCTGGGGGTTTCCTGGAACATCGCCAAGACGACTGAAGGCGTAGTCCAGGTGACGATCAGCATCCCCGCCTCACGCGAGCATACGGTGCTCATCGTAGACGACAACGAGGGCCTCGTAACGCTATTCCAGCGTTACCTGCGCGACCAGCCCTACCGTGTGCACAGCACGAACGACGCCAACCACGCCCTACAAATGGCCCACAGCTTGCGCCCCGATGTGATCATCCTCGATATTATGATGCCGCGCCGCGATGGTTGGGAGGTGCTGGAAGCCCTGCGCGCCGACGGCGGGCAGCAGGCGCGCATTGTGGTCTGCTCTATCATCAACGACCCGCAACTGGCTACCGCTTTGGGAGCAGACGCGTTCCTGCACAAGCCCGTGGACCGCGCCCGGCTGCTCGATACCCTGGCAGAAGTGCTGCACCGCCCCTCCGAGAACTAGGTCCCTGAAAACCAGGGCCTTAGCCATCCTCTCGCTGGTCCAGCACATACTGTGGCCGCACAATGCTCAACACCGCATTGAGCAGTTCGGTCAGCGTGCCAGTCGAAACGCCCATCGGCTGGCTGAGGGTAAAGTACCCCCCTCGGCGGCGCAACGCCTCCTCGCCATAGCTGGTGGCCGTCACCGCCACCACCCGCGTGCCGCCCAACGTCGGGTCCTCTCGAATGGCCTGCAACACCTCAAACCCGTCCATCTCGGGCATGAGCAGATCCAGGAAAACCAGATCGGGCTTTTTCTCGCGGGCCAGTCGCACCGCCTGGGCGCCCGTGTACGCCCTGAACTGTTTCACCTCCGCCATCATGGGCAGGGTCGCCAACATCCGGCACATCAGGTTCACAAATCCCGCGTCGTCATCCACGATCAAGATGCTGCGCGGCAGCTCTGAGGAGGCGTTGAACACGTCCGCCAGAGCTTCGCGCGTGACCGGCTTGGTCACGCAGCCGTCCAGGCCCGCCGTCTGGCGCAGCCAACTGGGGCTGGGAATCGCGCATCGCAAGATGGGCACATCATAGCGCGCGCTCACCTGGCCCAGTGCCCCCACCCATTCCTCCGGCGGCCTGTCGGGCATCTGGTTCACGATCACCCCCAGCGGGTGCTCGCTCTCGATCAGCGCCTCCGCCTCGGCCACATCCCTGGCAATCAACACCCGCCGGTCCCCCAGATAGCGGCTGAGCATGTCTGCAATGCTGGGGTCGGGATCCACCACGATCACCGGCACGTCGCCGCGCTCGGCCTGCTTGCGATAGGGGACCTGGTAAAGCGGGGAGGTTTCAGGCGCAGCGCCCGGCAGCGGCAGGGAGAAATGGAACACGCTGCCCTGCCCCATCACGCTCTCGGCCCACATGCGCCCGCCGTGCAACTCGACGAACTGGCGACTGAGGGCTAACCCCAGGCCAGTGCCCCCCCGACCACGCGGCCCCGCCTGCACCTGATGGAACGCCTCGAATATGTGGGCCAACTGGTTGGGCGGAATGCCTACCCCCGTGTCAGAGACATGCACCTCGACAGAGCGGTCGCTCTGCTCGACCAGCACGGTGATGCCCCCCTCATCGGTGAAACGCACGGCGTTATTCAGCAGGTTGAGCAACACCTGCCGGATGCGCGTGCGGTCCATAAATAGCTGGGGCAGCGTATCAGGCGCATCAAGGCGCAAGTACAGCCCGCGCTGACGCGCCAGGGGCGCGATGGTCTCCACCGCCTCGGCGATCACCACCCGGGGGTTCAATAGTTCACGGTACATGGGCAGGCGCGTCGCGTCAATGCGAGACAGGTCGAGGATATCATCCACCAGATTTTGCAGGTGGCGGGCGGCGCGATACATCTCGCGAATATCGTTGGACAGTTCCGGCGTCCAGACCGCGCGCTTGTAGGTTTCCGGACTGAGGTACATGATCTCGGCAAAGCCGGTGATCAGGTTTAGGGGAGTACGCAATTCATGGCTGACATTAGCCACAAATTGCTCCTTCATGGCGCGGGCCTCGTCGGCCTGCTGGCGCGCTTCGGCCAACTCGTCACGCGAGCGCTTGAGCAGCACATACGCTTCGTCCAGCGCCTTGAGTGCGCGGTTCAGCTCGCCCTGTCGCTGCCGCAATTCGAGAATGGACCGATGCTGCTGGCTGGTGGCCTCGCGCTCCCAGAACTGGATCAAGCGCAGCCCCTTGTTCGTCAGCATTCCGATGGCGCCCAACGCCACAATCAGCGTCAGATGATAAGAGACCCCGCCGACCAGATCGCCCGCCACGCCTTGCTGCCACACGAACAACATGGCGCAGCCGGTCACCACCAGCGCCAACGGCGTGCTGACCAACAGGCCCGCCAGCAGCGCCGGTACCGCCAGAAAAGAGAGCAACAACGGCTGCTGCAACTGCCAGAACGCGCCAACGACCAGGCCAAAACTGCCCAGCGTGAACAGCCAGCAAGACAGGTGTGGCCAGGAATTGCGTAGAACCACGATCGCCACGGCGAGACCCAGCCCACACAAGATCAGCACCGTTTGGGCCAGCGACGGCGTGCGATACTCCAGAATAGCCAACACAATAAGCCAGATGGAGTAAAAAGTGAAAACAGAGCAAAAGAACAACAACTCTTGCCGAAATCCGATCAGGCCGCCCTCACTGGGTTCTCGTTCGGGGCGAAACCAGCGCGTCAAGGCCATGGGTACCTCCTACGAAACGAGTATGCTGGACAGGCTGCGGGGTCAGGCTACCCGCCAGTAGCCGAGTGACGCCATTGCGCGATGGCAGTTTGCCGATAATGCCCCATTCTGTCAAGTTGAGCACCCCCGCTCGACTGCGCAGCTTGACGCCTGCCCGCTGCGTCGTGTTTAATGGCTGGTAGGGTCCATCGTACGCGTATTCTGCCACCAGGAGAGAGCCATGCCCAGACCAAACATCCTGATCGTGATGACCGACCACCAGCGAGCGGATACCGTGCTACCGGAGCACCCGGCCATCACCCCGCACGTCGCCCGACTCGCCAGCGAGGGCGTTACGTTCACCAACGCCTTTTGCCCCTCGCCCCATTGTTGCCCATCGCGGGCCACCTTTTTCACTGGCCTGTACCCCTCTCAGCATGGCGTGTGGAACAACATCTGCAACGACCAGGCCCTCAGCCGAGGAGTGCGAGAGGGGGTGCGGCTGTGGAGCGAGGACCTGGCCGAGGCGGGGTATGATCTGCACTTTTCCGGCAAGTGGCACGTGAGCGTCACGGCCAGCCCCGCCGACTATGGCTGGACGGAGCATTTCCTCTCCGGGCATTTCGCGCAAAGCAGGGACTGGGAGCATTATCAGGCGCTCGCCCAGCAGGCGCTCGCCTCGCAGGCGCTCGCCACCGAGCGCGGTGAGGGCGAAATCCTGCGCCCCGGCTACGGAACCTACCGCCTGTATGGAACGCGCGCCGCCGCGCCGGAAAACCATGACGAGCAGGCTGTGCAGCGTGCACTGGACGTCCTGCCGCAGTTGGCGCGGGGAGATAGCCCCTGGGGGCTGTTCGTGGGGTTGATCGGCCCTCACGACCCCTACATGGTGCCCCAGCGTTACCTGGATATGTACGACCTGGAGGATGTGCCCCTGCCGCCTAGCTATGCAGACACTCTGGCCGACAAGCCCCGCATCTACCAGCGCATGCGCCAGACGCGCTACGGCCAGCTCTCTGACCGCGAGGTGCGCGAGGGCATCCGCCACTTTTGGGCCTATTGCACCTACTTGGATGACCTGCTGGGCCGCCTGCTGGCCGCGCTCGACGAGACAGGCCAGGCGGAGAATACGCTGGTACTGTTCTGCGCCGACCACGGCGACTATTGCGGCGAGCATGGCCTGTTTGCCAAGGGAATCCCCTGCTTCCAGGGGGCCTATCGCGTACCGGCGGTGATGCGCTGGCCAGCGGGAATCCGCGAGCCGGGCCGCCGCGTGGAGCAACTGGTTTCGCTGGCGGATTTCGGCCCTACCTTCCTCGATATGGCCGCCGTGCCAACCGATCGGCATTTTACTGGCGCCAGCCTGCTGCCCTTCCTGCGCGGCGAGTCGCCGGAGAATTGGCGAGACGCTATTTTCACCCAGTGCAACGGCGTAGAACTGTACTACACCCAGCGCTCGGTGATGACTCAGGAGTTCAAGTACACCCTGAACGGCTTTGACCGCGACGAGTTGTATGATCTGCGCGAGGACCCGCACGAGATGCGGAACCTGGCCGACGACCCAACCTACGAGCCGGTGAAGCGCGACTTGTGCCGCCGCCTGTGGCAGTTCGCCTATCAAGAACGCGACGCCGCCATCAACAGCTATATCACCGTGGCCCTGGCCCCCTACGGCCCGGCGATAGCCTTCATGGGGGAGCAGTAGCCTGCGCGCTCGTTTGTGGGAGGCGTGGTCACCAGACGCGGTTGCTGACACAGTTCGGCGAGATACACAGTCTCGCCTATTGCTCCCATAGCCAAATGTAGTAAGATGGGATATGAACCTCTGCCTTGCAGAACTAGCAGCGTGTTGATCACGCCATATCAGGAGCACAAGCATGTCTCAAACGACACCATCTCAGGATGAGCCGACCTACCAGCAGCGCATCGACGCTCTGCGCCAGACCAAAGCCGAGCATACCGCGCTCAAGATAGAGCTATTCGGTCATTTCGATACCGACGACCACGGCTATATCCCCTGGACAGACCCGATTCCCTTCAAGGCGGTGCCCAACCACCCATCCGGCGGCTGCTGGGGCATCCGGGGCATCGGCGAGAATTTCCGGCGCTGGCTGGAGGCGCATCCCCTGTATATCCATCCCATGAGTTCATTGGCCGGGGCCTGGGTATATAAAAGCATCCCCGGCGTGGCCGGACACGATTGGCCTCGCGTGCGAGGCCAGGAGCGCCCCCGCCGGAACCGCGACGATGGCCCGACCAGTTGGCGGCCAGAGGATCGCCCACGCCACCTGTTCCCCCTGATCCGCAAATACAACATTTACAATCACGGTATGGGCGCGCCCAATCACCTCGGCCCGGATATGACCATCGGCCTCCGTCTGGGCTGGGGCGGCCTCCTGGATAAAGTGCGCTACTACCGCGCCTTGAACCGCCCTACCGACACCTCCTTCTACGATGGAGAAGAGCAGTTGATTCTGGGCGTGCAGACCTGGATTCGCCGCCATGTAGAGCTGGCGCAAAGCATGGCCGAGGCGGAACCCAACCCCACGCTGCGCGAGAACCTCCGTACCATCGCCGAGGTCAACGACTGGCTGGTGGAGGGCGCCCCCCGCACGCTGCGCGAGGCGTGCCAGTTTCTCGTCTGGTTCCAGTCCATAGACCGCATGTGGGGGCTGGGCGGCGCGATGGGCCAGTTGGACGAATTGCTGCGCCCCTACTATGAGGCTGATCTGGCAGCGGGGCGCGAGACGGACGAGTCCGTCGTCTGGCATCTCGCCAGCCTGTTCTTCAACGACCCGCACTATTCCCAGATCGGCGGGCAGGCCCCCGATGGCCGCGACCTGACCAGCCCCATGTCATTCCTGGTGCTAGAGGCCATGCACCGCCTGCGCACCCCGGCCAACATCGCCCTGCGCGTACACGAGGGGATGGACCGGGAGCTTTTGCGGCGGGCCGTGACCTATATCTGCGAGGACGGCACGGGCGTTTCCTTTGCCTGCTCCAAGGGGCTGGATGAGGGCTTTTGCCGCAACGGTCACCCCCTGCCTCTGGCGCGCATGCGGGCCAAGGTGGGCTGTAACTGGACGGCGCTGCCAGGCGTGGAATACTGCTTGCAGGACGTGACCCGCGTCTGCCTGGTGACGCCCCTATTGCTGGCGCTCGACGATATTCTGGCAGACGCCAGCGTGCCCCGCACAATGGAGAGCCTGTGGGAGCGATACGCCCACCATCTAGGCATTGCCGTGGACGTGGTCAAAGAGGGCAAGGACCTGCACATGGAGCGCCAGGCGTCCAACTGGCCAGAGATCGTGCTCAACCTGTTCTGCCATGGCCCCATCGAGCGCGGGGTAGACGCCTCGGCGGGCGGCGTGGACATCGTGGACCTGGCAATGGACGGCATCGGGCTGGCGACAGTCGCCGACTCGTTTGCAGCCATCGAGCAGCGCGTGGTGCAGGAGGGTCGCCTGACCTGGGAGGAGCTGGGCGAACACCTGCGCAACGATTTCGCCGGGGCCGAACATATCCGGCTGATGCTGCACAACATCCCCCGCTATGGCGCGGGCGGCACGCGGGCCGACTGGTGGGCCAAGCGGGTGGCCGATTGCTGGAGCCATCTGGTGCGCGACACCCCCACTCCCAAAGGGTTCGTCTGCATCCCCGGCATGTTCTCTCACGGCGGCACGGCCCGCTATGGCGAGCGGCTGGGCGCGACACCCAATGGCCGCCACGCGGGAGAGGCCCTGTCGCACAGCGCCGACCCCGACCCCGGCTTTTTGCAGGTGGGGAACGTGGCCGCCACCGCCAAGGCCAGCGCCGTTGCCGCCGTGCAGCCGCGCTGGGGCAACACCACCCCCCTGCAAATCGAGCTGGACCAGTCGTTGGTCAAAAGCCTGGGGGGCATCGAGGCGGTGGAAAACCTGATCCTGGCGCATAACGCGCAGGGTGGCACGCTGATCAATATGAATGTTTTGAGTAAGGAGCAAATTCTGGAAGCGCACGCCGACCCATCCACGCACCCCGACCTGGTGATCCGCGTGACGGGCTATAGCGCCTACTTCCGCTCGCTCTCGCGGGAGTATCGCCAGCCCATCGTAGACCGCATTTTGGCGGAGGGGTGACGCGCAACACAAAACGGGGGTGGCATACGCATGTGCCACCCCCGTTCAATTCTTGAGGATTATGCCGATCAGTAATTCTCGGCCATCAGCTCATAGTAAGATTGAGGATGTCGACACGCCGGGCAGACCTTGGGCGCGCTCTTGCCCTCGTGCACGTACCCGCAATTGCGGCACTTCCACTTGACTTCCTCGTCCCTGGTAAAGACCTTGCCCTCGCGCACATTCTCCAGCAGCTTGCGATACCGCTTCTCGTGCTGCTCCTCCACCTCGGCGATCTCGGTGAACACCGCAGCCACCTCTTTGAACCCCTCATCTCGCGCTACCTGGGCGAAATTGCTATAGAGAGTAGTCCACTCCAACCGCTCGCCGTCCGCCGCAGCCTCCAGGTTGGCCGCCGTGTCGCCGATCACCCCGGCGGGATAGGCCGCCACGATCTCGACGTCGCCCCCCTCGAGCAGTTTAAAGAACATCTCGGCATGTTCCTTCTCGTTCTCAGCCGTCTCGATAAAGATGGCCGCGATCTGCTCATAGCCTGCCTTCTTGGCCTCAGAGGCGAAATAGGTATAGCGATTGCGCGCCTGCGACTCGCCCGCAAAAGCTGCCAGAAGGTTCTTTTCCGTCTGCGTGCCTTTGATACTAGCCATGTGTCTGCACTCCCTTGAATGAAGAATTGCGGTGGCCTGCCACCATGTGAATCCTAACGGCCAGATGCTCTGGGGAGGATGATGAGGAAAGGGTATCGAGAGCATACACGACTTGGCCAAGGCCCCAGGTAGAACCAGGGCCATCATTTTAGCGTTCATAGCATAGCGCGACTGGACCATTTTGTCAATAACAACGCCAGGAAAAAGCAGGCCGACCAAACCGCTCTCCGCGATTTGGTCGGCCTGCGTATCAAAACAGCAAGAGCGTTACCCTAGTTCAGCGGACACCCAGCTTCGTTCTGTCTTTCAAACAGGTTCTTGGCTTGCTCAAAGTTGCCAGTCCTGTACGCCTCCTGCACTATGCTAATCACCTCGTCCTCAGAATAATAGTAGCGGAGGCCCGATTTGGAAGCATTCAAGAGGGCAGCCGTCGCATGGCGGAGCAGCGCCTTTTCCCCGCCGCCTCCTGTGCCGAGGGCCTTGAGCAAAGATACGTTGTTATCCTTGGTAACATTGACTCCAAACACCGCCGCAAAGTTGCTTGTGTCCGGATCGTACTTTTCAGGCCACGAATCAAAGTGTTGCTTCTGCTTCCAGTAGCCCGGCGTGCAGCCCTGGCCGCCCACGCGCTCTTCCCACAACTTGGTGGCGGTTGCAGAGAGATGCCGCGTCTCATAGCTCGCCGCGATCAAGTCCTGCAAGAGATTCCCTTTCGGGTCGTACCCGCCCCACTTCAGGCCGCTGGGCGCATCATAAGCCACCGCCGCCGAGATCACGTCTTGGCCCCCGTTGGCGCCGCTATACGTGAACGCGGCCGTCCCATCGGCACCTGTGACGATCTGCGCCGGTCCCGCGCTGTTTGCGCCCGACACCGTGAACTCGACCAGGACACCCGCCATCGGGTTGCCCGCCTCATCCAGAACGGTGGCTGTAACCTGATGATCCGCGCCGACAAAGTTGATGGCGCTTGCCGGGTCCAGGGTCAACGTAGCGGGCAGGCTCTCCCAGCCGGAGGCGTTCGCCGCCGCGACGATCTCGCGTGCCGCCGCAAACACGTGGGCAGGAGTGCCATCCCCGTCATCCATAAAGTCGAACCCACTGGTAAAGTGCCAGATGGCGAGTTGCACCGCCGCCGCCTTGTCTTTCGTCTCCAGCCCCGCAGGCATGTTCGTTACGGGATAGTAGTGGTGCAGAATCCACAGCGCCTTGGGGTCGATTTCATCCGGCTTCTCGCCCAGCCCCTCCCCTCCAAACGGTGTTCCCAGGTCCTCGCAATAGGCCCAAAAAGTCTCGACAGTGCCATCGTCTCTGGTCACTTCCAGCTTGAAGACCATTGCCAAGGTGGCGTAGACACCGGGCATTCCAGGCATTTCGGGCAACTCGGGATGATCGCAGCGCACAGGATTGCTAAAGCTCGGTTTGACTGTGTCTGCCAGCACTGGCACCGCAACCAGGGCCATCAACATCAACAATATACCCGTATACCCTAGACACTTGACCACTCTCGAACGTCCTTTCATGATCCTTGCTCCTTTGGGAATATGATGGTAGTTGGATGATTCCCCTATGCACTGCCACCGCTTCACAGGCCTCACCTGCTCACCAGCCACAGCCCCAGAGGTTCACGCACGCCATTGATCGGCGAACCCTGTCCTCCGGATTGGGAACGCGATTCTTGGTACGGAGTATAGCCTGCCAAGGTATACATGGCCTTGAAACAAGGTCTAAATGTGTTTCAATTTCGCGCACAACATTAACCTGGCTGAGAAATAGGGCGCCGTGTGCCCTTAAGGGGCTTCAAGGGTGGACAGGTAGCTGCGCCATCATGGCGGCGCCTACTCATTGGACCGCCGGCTTCCAGCCGG
>JAAYXX010000049.1 GCA_012515695.1 Chloroflexota bacterium | reverse complement strand
CAGTGCGTCGGCATAGGCAGTTGAAACTGCACCAACCGTTGCATCGCCAACAAGTTGGCGCGCCTGCCTTCGCAGGCTGAGGAGTCAGTCGCCGAAGGGGCGACTGTAGTCCACGAAGGTGAACGCGCCAGCTTGCTGGCGATTGCAATGGTTGCCGCGGTTTCAACCGCCCATCCTGATAGCTGTTGCCGAACCATTTTGCGTCTTCACAAGCCGCGGGCGAAGGGGATTTTTCGCCAAATAGCAAACGAGCACTGGTACGTATATACCAGTGCTCAACCTTGGGCCATCATGCGATGTTCTCTTTGGTGCCCCCGACTGGACTCGAACCAGTACGCCCATCCGGGCACAGGCCCTCAACCTGCCGTGTATGCCAATTCCACCACGGGGGCAACAAGTACATATTATACGGCTTTCATCGTTCTTGTCAATTGGGGCATGTACGCGGTACAATAACACCCACTCGGAGTTTGCCTGGTACTCGACAAAGGGGGAGAGCAACATGCGCATCGCACTAGACGCTATGGGAAGCGACCACGCGCCACAGGTGGATGTGGAAGGGGCCGTGCGTGCCGCCCGCCGTTTCGGCCAAGAGATGGTCTTGGTGGGGCAAGAGGATGTTGTGCGGCAGGAACTCGCAAAGCACGATACCACCGGCCTATCCATCCAGGTCGTGCACGCCAGCCAGAGGATAGAGATGCACGAGCATCCCAGCATGGCCGTCAGGAGCAAGCCCGACTCCTCGATGGTTGTGGCGATGAGGCTGCTGCGCGACGGCGAGGTAGACGCCTTTGTCTCGGCGGGCAACTCGGGCGGGGTGTTGGCGACGGCCCTGGCAAGCGCGGGCCGGGTGGGACGCATCAAGGGCGTGCTGCGCCCGGCCATCTCCTCCGTGCTGCCCACGCTGGAGGGGCGCGCCTTTATGCTCGATATTGGCGCAAACGCCGACTGCAAGCCGGAATGGCTGGCCCAGTTCGCCATCATGGGCGCTGTGTATGCCGAGCGCGTGCTGGGCATCACCAACCCACGCGTGGGGCTGCTGGCTAACGGCGAAGAAGAGACCAAGGGCAACGCAGTGGTACAAGAAGCCCACGGCCTGCTGAAGCAACTCGACCTGAACTTTGTGGGCAATGTGGAAGGCAAAGACCTCGTCAAGGGGGCAGCCGACGTCATCGTCTCGGATGGCTTTGCAGGGAACGTAGCCATCAAGACGGCAGAGGGCACGGCCTCTATGCTGCTCTCGGTCATTCGCTCCGAGATCAAGGCCCGGCCCCTGGCTATGCTGGGGGGATTGCTTGCCAAGCCCGCCTTCAAAGCGGCGGCCCGGCGGCTGGATTACCGCGAGTATGGCGGCGGGCCGCTGCTGGGCGTGAATGGCGTGGTCATCATCGCGCACGGGCGCTCCGACGCCTATGCCATGGAAAACGCCGTGCGGGTGGCTATCGAAGCGGCGCAGAATCATGTCGTGGAGACCATCCGTCAGGGCATCGAAAAATCTGCCATATCCGGGCAGAGCATCGCCGGGCAGGATACAGAATAGTTGCGTGCTAGACATTGAGGTGTGAGCAATGCAGAATATCGTCAATGAGCCTTTTCTCAAGAAACGCGCCCAGTTCGCCAAGTGGGGCAGCCTGGTCGGCCTCGCGGCCCTGTTCATCGGCCTGATGACCACGGCGCAAAACCCCTTGCTGGCGTATGGCCTCTTGCTGATCGGACTGTTCGGCGCTACGTTTGGCGCCTATATGGCGAGCAGCTATGTGCGCGAGCCGCGAGCAGACCAGGTGGTGGGCAACAACCTGAGCGGGCTGGATAAACGCTATGCCGCGTACCATTACTATCTGCCCGCCAACCATGTCATCGCCTCGCATTTCGGGCTGACAGTGGTTGTCCCCCGGCCACAGAGCGGCTTGATTACCTATCAGAATGGACGCTGGCAGCACAAAGCTGGCTGGCGCAAGGTGCTCCAGTTCTTTGGCGAGCCGGGCCTGGGCAAGCCCGAGCGAGACATTACCGAAGAGATCAAGGCGGTCAAGGGCTGGATTGACGAGATCATACCCGAAGCCGAGGTTCCCGTGAATGGGGTGATCCTGTTCACAAACCCACAAGCCGAACTGCACGCCAAAGAGTCGCCGATCCCGGCGGTAAAGGGCGAAGACCTGGCCCAGTTCATGACGCAAGGGCTAAAGGGGCAGCCGCTGCTGACCACCGCCCGGCAGAAAGAACTGCGGAGAATCCTGGATGAAGTGGTTGAAGCAACCAAGAAATGAACCCAACGCTGCCGGGGTGGTCTCTCGGGCCGCCCCGGCAGTTATTCTACTCGCCTCCTTTGCCTTGCGGGTCTGGCGGCTGGGAGATGCCAATCTGTGGTGGGATGAGGCGCTGGCGGTCTGGGGGGTACGCAAGGGCCTGCTAGGCGTGACGCTGTGGACGGCCAGCGATGTCCATCCCCCGCTGTACTTTTGGTCGCTGTGGGGCTGGGTGCAACTCGTCGGCGAAAGCGAGTTCGCTATCCGCATGATGTCGGTGCTGTTTGGCGTACTCACCGTGGCGGTGGTCTATCGCCTGGGCACGCTGGTGGCCGGGCGGGGCGCGGGCAGCGTGGCCGCCCTGCTGACAGGGCTATCCCGCTTTCACGTCTGGTGGTCGCAAGAGACGCGCATGTACGTGCTGGCCGCCCTGGCCGGTACGCTCTCGCTCTACCTGTTCCTGCGCTGGCTACGGGCCGAAACCCACCCCGACATGGCCGAGAACCAGACGGCCAGCGGCCAGCGCCCACAGAAGCGCTGGCTCTGGTTGATCCCCTATGTGCTGGCCTCCACCGCGGCGGTGTATACCGTCTTGTTGATGGGCGCGGTGATCGTGGTGGAGAATGTGGCGCTGCTGCTGGCGTTGGGCGGCGTCGCGAGCGGGCAGCGCAAGGGGCTGTTCTGGCGCTGGGTGGCGGCGCAGGCCAGCATTCTGGCGCTGGTGGCCGCCTGGATGGTCTTTTCCTGGGGCCGCATGCACACCTGGTCGGTGGCCGAGCCAATGGACCTGCTGCTATACCTGCGACTGTATGCCACACTGCTGGTCACGGGCGTCTCGGTGGATATTGGCCGCTATACGTGGGCCTTGATCTTGCCGTTCGCCATCCTGGTGGCGGGGCTGGTGTTGTTCCTGCGCGGGCGCGAGCAGAAGCGGTGGCGGTTCGATTCGCTGGCCGCGTTAACGCTGGCGCTCGCCGTCGTGATTCCGGCGGCGGCCATCTTTGTGGCGACGCTGCCGCGAGGCTTGTTCTACACCCCCAAAGTCGAAGCGCGCTACTTTTTGCCCTTTGCCCCGGCGTTCTGGGTGCTGTTGGCGTGGGCGCTGGCGCTGGTCGCCCGCCGCTGGCGAGCCGTGGGCGCGTTAGCCGGGGTGGCCCTGATGGCGCTGTGGGTCGGCTTTTTGCCAGGGCACTATACCGATCGCTACCTGGACGACGAACTACAGAGCATGGTCCGGACGATTCTCAGCCAGGCCGAGGCGGGGGATGTCGTGCTGCTCGATTCGGGCAGTCGTTACCCCTTGTTCCTGTACTATTACGACGCGTTCCCCGATGTGGCGCGCCCGCCGATGCTGCAAATACCGCCGGGCGAGGGCAACCTGACGGCGGAGCAACTGCCAGAAGTGATGCAGCCGATTGCCGGGCAATATCGCCGCATCTGGCTGGCGGAAGTGGACGTCAACCTGAACGACCCGGACCGGCTGGCGGAAGGCTGGCTGTCCGAGCATTACGCCAACCCGCTGCGCTGGCAATATGGCGCGAACACGCTGCACCTGTTTGCCGCCCCCCAAGACGCCCCCACGCTGGCGAACGTGAGCTACACTCCGCAATATGTCGCCAACCTCGGCGTGGGGAATGACGGACGGCTGGCGGGCTGGGAATTGCCCGTGGCGACCTACCGCGCCGGGGAGACCATCCACCTGGGCCTGCTGTGGGAACGGTTGCCGGAAGAGCCGGTAGAAGTGGCCCTGCGCGCTCCCGGCGGCCACACGCTGCAATCCACGCGCCTGCCCACGCCAACCGAACGCGAGCGCCAGCGCCAGCAGGTGGATTTCCCTGTACATGCCGCCACGCCCGCCGGTGAATACGAGATTGTGCTGGCAACGCCAGACGAGCAGGTCCTGTTGGGCCGCCTGCGCATCGCGGGAACCACGCCCCTGCCACGCGGCAAGACGCCCCAGGTGGCCGTGAATGCGCGGCTGGGCGAAGGGATCACGCTGCTGGGATATACCCTGCGGGATGCTTCCGGGCGCGCGTTACGCACAGTGCAGCCGGGGGATACCTTGCGGCTGGACCTGTATTGGCGCGCCGAGCAGAAAATCGAGCGCAACTATACCGTGTTCACGCACCTGCTGGGCGAGGCGTTCAACCCGCACACGCAGGGGCCAGTGTGGGGCCAGCACGACGCGCAACCCGCGGACAACGGCTATCCCACCACGCAATGGCTGCCGGAGACGGTCATTGTTGACCGGCATCTGATCGAGATCCAGGAGGACGCGCCGCCAGGCGTCTATACCATCGAAGTGGGCATGTATGGCACAGACGATGGGGCGCGGCTGGTGGTGAACTTGGGCGGGCAGCCAGTACCAGAGGGCCGCGTCTTGTTGGAAACGCAGGTACAGGTAACGCCGCGCAGCCGCCCATAACCGCGCTATCCCTGACATTACTGGCGCGCCTGCGAATGTTGAGATATTCGTAGGCGCGCCCACTCCCCAGTCGGCCCAAATCTCTTCTTTTTTCAAAATACCGTTGCCAAGCGGCCCATATGCCTGTATAATGGGAATAGTGGGGCGGCGGCCCGGCACTGTCGCTCCCCATCATCAAGGAACAACGCCGCCATAGCATGCCCCGTAACAACGTGCATCCTGGCTCTCATTGCTTCCATCGTGTCCCGGTCCTTGGAACGTCTCAACCGCATACACAAAGGAGGTCCCCATGCTGATGAAGAAGGCTCGGGCCGTGGTTCTTGCCCTGCTGGCTGTAGCCCTGATCCTATCGTCAACGATCGCCGCAGTAGCCCAGACGGCTACACCCACCCCTCCGCCTGAGGACACCCCGGAAGTTACCGAGGCCCCTGCACCGCAAGAGACCGCTACCGCTGAGGCTGTGCCAACTTCCGAGGAACCTTCTACCGATGCTATCACCGCCACCGTTACGCTGACCCCTACGATGGAGATTACGACCACCGCCACCGTCACGGCCACAGCCGCAATCACCGACACGGCGGCGATCACCACCACCGAAGAGGTGACGGCGACGGCGGCTGTGGCAGCGGCGGCCATCACCGCATTGCCCGCGATCACCCAGACAGTTGTCGTTACCCAAAGCGACGCTCTGGAACTGACCGTCTACAACCAGAACGTGGGGCTGGTTAGCGAGGTGCGTTCGCTGCCCCTCGTCGCAGGGCTGAACGAGGTACGCTATACCAACATACCGCCCGCGCTGGACCCGGCCACGGCCTTTATGTTGCCCCTGTCGGCCACGGCGGGCATTCAGGTCATAGAGCAGTATTTCGAGTATGACGCCCCTGACGCTGCCGCGCTCCTGGCTCGCTACGTGGGTCAGGATATCTCTGTCACCACCGCGCAGGGGACAAGCCATACAGGCACGCTGCTCTCTGTCCGAGATAACGTGGTTCTGAACACGCCCCAGGGCGTGCAGATCCTCCGGCTGGAGCATGTCCAGGCGATCAGCCTGCCCCCGCTGCCCGGCGATTTCGTCGCCGAGCCGACCCTGGTGTGGTTGGTGAACGCCGAAACCGACGAGCCGCAGCCGGTGCGGGTGACCTATCTCACCAGTGGGCTGGAGTGGCGGGCGGACTATGTCGCCATCCTGTCCGCCGATGAAACGAGCCTATCGTTGGATGGGCGGTTCGCCATTCAGAACAACAGCGGCATAGATTATACCGACGCCCGGCTCAAGCTGGTGGCGGGAACCATCAACCAGGTTGCCCCGCCGCCCATCATGCGACCAGTGCCAGAGCTTGCCGAACGCGATAGCGGCGCAGTGGCAACCCAGGAACGGGGGCTGTTCGAGTATCATCTGTATGAGGTGCAGCACCTCGTCACCCTTGCCAATCAGCAGACCAAGCAGATCGGGTTCGCCGCTGCTCCCCAGATTTCCGTCACCAAGACGCTGGTGTTTGACGCCTCGCCCAGCCTGTTTGTGGGCTATGGCCGGGGCATCATCGAGCCGGGCTATGGCATCCAGCAGGACGTGCCCGTCCAGGCCCGGCTAGAGGTCGCCAATACCATCACCGACGGGCTGGGGATTCCCCTGCCGCAAGGAACTGTGCGCGTTTACCAGCAGGATATAGACGGCAGCCCGCAGCTCATCGGCGAGGACGCCATCGCGCACACGGCTACGGACGAGCAGTTGTCCCTGAGCATAGGGGATGTGTTCGACGTGGTGGGCGAGCGCACGCAAGTGGGGTTTGAGCAACTGGGCGAGCGCAGCGTGGAGGAAACCATCCAGATCACGCTACGCAACCACAAAGCCGAAGCCGTAACGGTGCGGGTCATCGAGCACCTGTTCCGCGCCCAGGACGCCGAGGTGATCGAAAGCACGCCGGATTATACCCTCATCGACGCGAACACCATCGAATACGAGCTAACCATTGAACCCGGTGAGGAAGCCACCGCGCAATACACCGTGCGCTACACCTGGTAGCCAGCACACAATAGCCGCA
Organism: Chloroflexota bacterium; assembly: GCA_012515695.1. Taxonomy (GTDB): domain Bacteria; phylum Chloroflexota; class Anaerolineae; order UBA1429; family UBA1429; genus JAAYXX01. Next base: position 8,467 of record JAAYXX010000049.1, on the reverse strand, counting down.
AAAGCCCGAGGCCAAATGGGTTTTAACAAAATAGCTCGGTAACAGCCATTGCGATGGGCGGTTGAAACCGCAGCAACCGTTGCATCGCCAGCTTGCTGGCGCGTCCACCTTCGTGGACTCGTTTCCTAGCCGCCGAAGGGCGGCGCGCCAACTTGTTGGCGATTGCAACGGTTGGTGCAGTTTCAACTGCCTACGAGATGGCACGCCGGGTTACCGCAGTAAAAACCTCCATCTGGCCTCGGGCTTGTTCAATTTGCGGCATTCGCGATATACGCGTTAAAGCACGCCTGCTACAGCGAGAACCCCGGCAGCCACGGTTTGGTCGCTTCCAGCATCTCCTTGAACATGGCCCACGCCTTGTCAATGGGCAGGTAGGTCAGCGGGTCAGAGAACACCGCCTGGAAGGCCAGGTCTATGTCTCGCGTCAAGGCTGCCTCGATAATCGTCTCCTGGTTGCGTACATGCGGCGCGATCAATTGCAGCACGCCCTCCGGCAACGCTCCCGCCACCAACGGACGCACGCTATCCCGCGAGAAATAGGCGTTCGTCTCGACCACCGCGTCCATTGGCAGGTTCGGAATCTGCCCCCGGTTCGGCAGGTTGCAGTTGGTCATCTTGTCGCCCAGGCCGAGCAGCGCGCTCATCTGCTGCACCCCTTCCTCGCTCGAATGCTCCAGCTTGAACGGCTCCTCACCGGCCATCAACGCCCTGGTCTGGGCCGGGGCCTCCTCCCAGCGCGCATAGCGGTAGCTGATGGGCGTTAGCGAAAAGCCCCAGCGGTAGACAGTCTCCTCGTCCACCAAAAAGCCGGGCACAAACTCGGCCAGATGGCGGTCTCCCGCGCAGGCCAGCAGCCCATAGCGTCGGAACAATTCGTACTTGACCTGATGCGCGCAGGCGAAATAGCTGTTCCAACCCTCCACTTCTTCCCGCGTGTAGGGCCGCAACACCCCCTCCTGGGCGATATGCTGCCGCAGCAATTCCAACAGGTCATGCCCTTGATACGTGGCCCGGTCAATCCAGGTAAAGTGGTTGATCCCCAGCACATTGACCTCGATCTCCTGACGCGAGGGGCGCGGCACGTCCAAATACTGCGCCACCAGGTCAGCCAGCAGGTCTTGGGTGCCAAATACCTCGTGACAGCAGCCGAACGCCTTGAGCTGCGGGCAAACACGGGTCAGCGTGCGCGTGCAGATGGTCATGGGGTTGGAATAGTTGATAATCCAGGCGTCGGGGCATAGCTCGGCGATTTTGCGCGCAAACCCCTCATAGATCAGCGCCGCGCGCAGCCCGCGCACCAGCCCCGGCGCGCCGATGGTATCCCCCACCGGATAGAGCAGGCCATACCTGGCCGGGATGGTCAGGTCCGCCTCCATCGCCTCCAGCGGCCCCGGCTGGATAGAGCAAACGACGAAATCGGCCCCGCGCAGCGCCTCATCAATGGTGGGCACGGCCCGGTAGCGCCAATCGCCCACGGCCCCCGGCTGCTGCTGCACCCACGTGCCCAACTCGACATTCAGCCGGGCCGCCTCCATATCAATGTCGTACAGATACACCTCTCCGCTCAGGTCGGAGCAGAGCGCCAGGTCTTGCATCAGGATGCGTGCCCAGCCCCGGCTGCCGCCGCCCAAATAGGCAATCTTGATCTGGATGGGGGAATGTTTGTCTGTCATGTTGATCTGTGTCCTTTATGTCGTATGCGCCGCCGCCAGGTCAGGGCTGGCCTGTCACGACAGTTGCCCGCCTACTCTACCGAATCGTGCTGCGGCTGCCATCCACCGGCCCCCTGTTCACATCCACCTGGGGGATGTCGCGCCACCCCTCGGCCACCTTTTGGAACGCCCGAGCGTATTGCTCCACCAGTTCCGGCGTGCCCTGCGGAAAAGTGGGCAGGCCAATCAGGCGCTCGTGGATGCTCTCGGTGACAGGCAGGTGTGGGGGCTGCCATTCCTCGTCGCGTCCCACCAGCCGGTAGACCCGCCGGATTTCATCGCGGTAGGCGGGCTGCACATGCTGTGGGGCATACCGCTCCGGCGCGGCCATCACCCCCTCGGCCTGCAACGCCGCGATGATCTGCCCCAGGCCAATGCCGCCGAGTTCCTCGCTCTTGAAATGCACGCGATAGGTATAGTAGACCCGCTTCGAGTTGGACGGCACGGCCATCGGCGCGAAACCGGGCACTTCGGCCAGTCGCTCATCCAGGTAGCCCATCAGTTGGTTGCGGGCCTCGTTCATGCTGTCGAACCGGGCCAGCAGGCTGCGGGTCACGGCTGCGGCGGCGGGGTGGATGCGATACTTGAACCCCAGGCCCGTGACCTCGTATTGCCGATAAGGGGAATCTTGCGGCAGGTTACGCACGCGCTCATAGTGCCCCAGCGCCACGGCCCGCTCGTAATACTCGCGCTCGTTCGTCACCAGGATGCCGCCCTCAATGCCGGGCAGCAACTTGGACGCCTGCAAGCTAAAGCAGGCAATATCCCCGATGACGCCAATCTTTTGGCCGTGGTACTCCGCGCCGTGGGCGTGGGAGGCGTCCTCGATCACTTTCAGGCCATGCCGCCGGGCGATCTCCATGATCCGGTCCATCTCGCACGGCACGCCCCCCAGATGCACCACCATAATGGCCCTGGTGCGCGGGGTGATCTTTTGCTCAATGTCCGCCGGGTCTATGTTCAGGCTGTCCGGGTCAATGTCCACAAACACCGGCACACCATTGACCGCCGCGGCCACCGGCAAACAACTGGCCCAGTAGGTGTGCGAGGGAACCAGCACTTCATCACCGGGCTGGATGTTCAGGGCAAACAGCGCCGCGTGGATAGCGGCCGTCCCGTTGGTGTGGGCCAGCGCATACTTGCCGCCCACATACGCGGCCAACTCTTCTTCCAGACGGTACGCCTCTTCGTAAAAAGAGTAATTCGGCTCGAGCAGCACCCGCGCCGTAGCCGCCAGCTCTTCCGGGCCAATATGCGGCCAGGCGACGGCCCCATCTTGCGCCAGCGTAACGCTCGGCGCCCCGCCATTGATCGCCAGTTGTCCCATGATGATCCCCCTTGCATGCGACTAGAGATGACCCTTTGTCCGTATTGTTCAAGAGCAAGCTGCAGCAGGCGATTTATGAAGGTTTGGCCCTTCCCGTGGAAGGGGATTGGACCGTCGCCATCCTTGGCTAATGGCGCTAACATTTGGTTGTCGATCAGCCTCACCCTATCCCTCTCCCAGTGGGCGAGGGAACCAGACACCCTCATCCCCGGCTTCTACGGAGCCGCCCGGCTGAAAGCCGCACTCTCCCAGGGGACGAGGGCGGCGTATATACCGCGCTTACCGCCTTCTCCCCCCGGGAGAAAGCGGCATGTATGCCGGTGCCCGAAGGGCGGATGAGTGGGATCCGCGAAAAGTTAGTGCCATTGGCCATCCCTGGCGGCTTTATCTTCTGCCGGCTGGAAGCTGGCGGTCCAATTGGCGCGCCGCCCCTCGGCGACTGCAAATCAGCCCACGAAGTGGGCTTTGTAATGGTTGCTGCGGTTTCAACCGCCCACGGCATTATAACCGCCAACGCGATAGCAATCCAGGCGGCCTGAGCACCAGCGTTTGCTATCGCGCCATCATCATCGTCACTAGCGCAAGCACCTCGGCTGTGGTCGCCAGCTTTTGCTCATCTAGCGTCTCCGGCGTGTCATCCGGGGTATGCACATGCCGCCCATCCGGCCAGAACAACTGCACCACGGGGATACCTTGCTCCTGCAAAACCGTGTGCGTATTGCGCCCATCGTATTTGCCGCGAGCAACCCGGCGGCCCAACAACTCCCCGGCCAGCGTGAAATCAAAGGCCACGTCGTCGCTGCCGGGCATCACAGGGTCCATGTTCAGATAATAGCTGCGCGCCTCGCCCACGCCATCCAGGTTGAACACCGCCAGCGTGTTCTCGATAAGCACGAGGGGAGCCTCGACATAGGCCCGGCTGCTCGCCAGGTCCGCTTCCTCCGCGCCCCACGCGACAAAATAGATGGGTCGCTCCGGCTGCCAGCCGCTACGCTGCCAGATGCGCGCCAGTTCCAGCAATACGGCCACCCCCGACGCGTTCTTGTTGGCCCCCGGATACAGCGTCCCATCGGGCAGGGAGCCAACGCCGTCATAGTGCGCCGCGATCACCAGCGGCTCGGCGTCCGGCTGGCTGCCGGGCAGCACGCCCACCACGTCCCGCGCAATGGCCTGATGCTCCAGGTCAAGGGGCAGCACCAAATCCACTTCCAGGTCCATCAGCAGAGCAGGCGGGGCATTATTAGCCTCGTACACGCCCAGCCCGGCCAGCTTTAACACCTGCGTCCAGGTATCCTGAGAGATCAGGGCCACAGGCAGCGTCTCGGTCAGCACGTCGGCGGAACCAAGCTCCCGCTGGCGCGTGGTCAGGTATTGCTGCACCAGGATCAGCCCGCCAGCGCCGTGCTCCCTGGCCTGAGCCGCCTCGGCATCGAGTTCGCCTTCCTGCCGCTTCATCACCACCCGGCCTGCAAACTGCATGGCTGGCTGGTAGCCATTGGGCAACCAGACCACTTGAGCGTGCGCCTCACCCGCCCCCGCATTCCCGCCGATCACCTCGCGAAAATCCGTCAGGTACGACAGGGACAATTCCTGGCCCGTGGGAGCATGGCGAAAGCGCAGCGCGGGCATGCCCGTCAACGCCGCAAAACTCGCGGGAACCTGCCGGAAAAAGGCGCCCTGCTCACCGGCGGGCTGCAAGCCATACGCGGCCATCTGCGCGGCGATCCATTCGCTGGCCGCCTCCGCCCCCGGGCTGCCCGCCAGCCGTCCGGCGTATTCCGGCGCGGCCAGATGGGCCACCGTCTCCTGCATGGCTGCCGGGTCGGCGTTCTGCGCCGCCTGAATCCACTCGCTCGGCACACCGCCCGTTGCGACGGCGTCCTCCCAATGCGCCTGCCAGGTAGCGAAATCCATGCCCGTCGCGTCGGCGAACGCCGCGGCCAATGCTGCCTGCTGGTCGGCCTTGCCGCCCACCTGGGCCAAAAAGCGCGGCAGAGCCTCTACCCCAAACCGGCGCGTCAATTGCTCCACAAAGAACCAGGACTGGCCGCTAAACAGCGTGACGTCCTCGATGGCAAGGTCACTCAGCGCGGGCATCTGTTCCCAGTCGTAAAGCATATGGAAGCGTTGCGCCTTGCCCAGCGCGGGGACTACCTGGGCCTTGATCCCTCCGGCCAGCGTCGGGCAGGCGCGCAGGGTTTCATACAGCGCGACCCCCTCGCGCAGCCAGTCCTGTTCGATGCCCATATCCGCCAACAGTTGCAGGGTCAACCGCCGGGCCACCCCTTGCGCCACGTCTATGGGCGTGTCGGCAACCACTTTGATGGACTCGCCGGGCTGCCAGTAGCCCGCCGGTCCCTCTTCCATGCGCCAGACCGGCACCGACCAGGGCAGCGAAGCGTTGATCTGTTCCGCCGCTTCGTACAGCCTGATCTCCATCACCCCCGCCGGTTCGCGGCCCAGGTCGGCGATCACCTGCGCGTAGGCTGCTTCCGCCGCCGCCAGCAGGTCCGCCGCGTTCGCGCCATCCGCGCTCCAGCGCAACACGAAATGCTCGCTGCTCTCGGTCTCCCAATTCGGGCCAGTCAGCAGCCAGCGTCCATCCACCTGACGGAAACGGGCGATGTAGGTGGGCCTCAGGGCAAAGCCGTCCGGCGTGATGGCCTCTAGCGCCAGCCGCGCCAGCGCATCCCCGTTGGCGTCCAGCCCCAACACCTGCCCGCTTAACTGGTATCTGGCAGGCGGCTGCGTCAGCCCATCAATCCACCGCTCTTCTTCCAGGCGGAACACCGGGTCCGCGTCGTCAACAGTCGCCAGGAATTGCTCTCGATCCAGGGCCAGCACAGCCTGTTGCCTCTGGGCGAGCGTCTCTTGCACGCCCTGACGCGCCGCCATGAGCGGCTGCAAAACAGTATCCTCCCACGCGCTGGCAAAAGCATCCGGGCTGGTTCCCAAGGCGGCAAAAGCCTCTTGCTGGCTGCCCGTGCGCCCCCATGTCGCGCAGAAACGCGCCAGGCCGTCCGGCCCATAGGCGCGCATGAACTCGCGGGCCAGGCTCCACGTGGCGGACGGCGACGCCGCCGCGTCTGCGGCCCCCGCCAGCAAATCCGCCGCCGCGACAGGGTTCGTCAGCGCGGCTGTCCACGCCAAAACCTGCGGCTCGCTGTCTATTTGCGGGCCGCCCAGTTCGACCCAGGCGCGCAACCCCTCGCGCAGCCAATCCCCCTGCCCGTCGGGCAGCCCCATCTCGTGCAAAACCAGCGAGACCGCCGTCTCGGTCATGGACGTCGTAAAAGCCAGGTGTGTGGCCGGAATCTGGACATTCCCCGCTGCGTCAGGCGTACCAGCCAGCCAGGCCAACGTCTGCCTATCGGGGTAAACGGTCACCTGAGCAGGCTCGACGGGATGCAGGCCCAACATCGGCGCGAGCCTGCCGTAAGCAGCATCCAGGGCTTGCAGCCGAACTGCGTCTTCCTCCGCCGGACTCACCACCCCGGCGGTCAGGTGGGTCGTCGTGAGCACCTGCCCCACCGGCCACGTGGCGCGCCAGTCTGCCCCCTGCCGCACAAATCGCGCCGGGTACGAGGCCAACACCGCCGTGCGCTGTTGCTCGTCCAGCGCGCTGAACGCGACATCCGCCCAGGCCATATCTCCCTCTACCCCCCACGCGCGTATCGTGACCGTCAGGGTATCTCGCGCCTCCAGCGAACGAGAGAGCAGCCAGTCTTCTGCCGCGGCCTGCAACTCGGCGTCCTTTGGGTCCAGCGTGGCGCGATAGCTCGCAACATCCCCGGCCCGCATGGCAGCAACCTGCTGGAGCAGCACATTTTCCAACTGATGGGCCACGTTGGTCAGAGCCATAGCCGCGTGGGTGGTGAGCAGCCCCACGTCGCGCAGGCGTTCGGGCTGCAATGTCTCCACAGTATCTTGCGGCGTGTGGTAATAGGGCACGTCTGCGCCATCCCAAATCAGCAGCGCCGCGGGAACCTGGGCACGCACGAACGGCCCATGATCGCTTCCCCCGCTCATCTCCACCGGCTCGGTGGGCACGTCGAACAGGCGGGCGCTGGCCGCCAACTGCCGCCCGACAGCATTCCCCAGCCCGTCCACGCTGAGGTTCCCTTCGGATGCCAGCCCCACCATATCCAACTGGATCATGCCGATGGTGGATTCCAACGGGTAGACGGGATGCTCTACATAGTGTGTGGAGCCTAGCAGCCCCAACTCTTCCGCGTCCCACGCGGCAAACAACACGGTACAATCGGGCACAAAGCCCGCCTCTTGCCACAGCCGGGCAATCTCGAGCAGAACGGCCACCCCAGAGGCGTCGTCATTCGCCCCGGCATACAAGTCGCCGTTGGGGTCCAGGCCCACATGGTCATAGTGCGCCCCCAGAATCAGCACGCGGTCCCGCGCCGCCGGATCAGCGCCGGGCAGCACGCCCAGCACGTTGCGAGCCTCGGCAGTCCCCGGCTCGTTCATCGTCACCTCAAAGCGGGCGCTGGCCGGTAGCTCTACCGACTCGAACAGCAGGGACAGGTCCGACAGGGTGTAATCGCTACCGACAAGCAGCGCGTTGGCGACGGTGGAGGAAATCCACAGGGTAGGCAGGCTTTCCGGCAGATACGGGGGTTGGCGGTAGGTGCGCCGCCGGGCAATGTCGGGGGCATAGTCGGTGAGCAGCAGCAGCCCCCCCGCCCGGTGTTCCACCGCCTGGCGGATGGCCTCGTCGGTGCGCTCGGGCTTGCACAGCACAATCTGGCCGGTCACGTCCAGCCCCAGGTAATCATCTCGCGAGCCGTCGTTCACCCAGAACACGCGCCCTTGGGCCACGCCGCCCCCGGCATAGCCGCCCCACACAAAGCCATAATCCTCGCGGAAACGCAGGTCCTCGTGAACTCCACCCGCCCCATCGGTGATGGACAGCGTGGGAACCGCCATCACCTCGGCGTAGGGAGCCTGGAAGGGCTGGAAAAAGCCTTCCGTGCCCGCCGGTTGCAGGCCATACTCGGCGAATCGGTCCGCCACATACTCGGCGGCAGCCCGCCCGCCCGGCGAGCCTGCCTCTCGGCCAGCGAATTCGGGCGCGGTCAGTTCTTCCACAAACGTCATCGCCTGCTCGACGTCAAACAGGGACGCCACGGCAGCGAAATCGCCGTCGGAAACCAGCGAGACCGGCTGCCGGACGACGGGCTGCACGTCGGGCGTTGAAACAGGCGTCGCTGTAGGCTCCTCCCTCTCCCCCTGAGAGCGACCTTGGCCGGGGGTGAGGGTCTCCTTCTCCCTCTCCCCTTGGGAAACCCTCACCCCGGCCCTCTCCCGCGGGGAGAGGGAGCCAGAGGTAATCTGCCAGGCCACGCCCAGCAGCCCCGCCTCTGTTACAATCAGGGCCAGCACCAGGGCAATCAATACGCCCCGGCGCAAACCT
>JAAYXX010000386.1 GCA_012515695.1 Chloroflexota bacterium | reverse complement strand
TGCATCGGAGAGCGGGGTCAATGCGCGCGCATCGCTCGTGTGGTGACGCGCTTGCGCCGCGCACTTTCGGCCCACGGGTGTGGGCGATGGCCGCCGGGGCTAGAACAATATCCCCAACATCACGAGCAGCCCGATTACGATGGCGATCACGCCGCCGATTCTTGTCATGATCAGCGACAGGTCGCTGGGTTCGGCGTTGCGAAACTTCCAGCCCTCCTGCAGATGCCAGGCTGTTTCGGGGCTGATGACCGCGAACAGGCCAAAGAGGATGATCACGAGGCCAAAGAGGTTGAAGCAGGGAGGTGCGCCACTCATAGACTTGCTCCTTTGTTGTCGAGTGTGCTCGATGGAGCAAAAAACTGATCTGCGTGCCCTGACGGGGATGGCTCTTGAGATCTCCCTGGTTCTTATACGCTGTTCGCCGGTCCGGGGTTCCGCCGGAAATACTTGGGCATCCGCGAAACGCGCTACCCGGCGCGCTCTAGCGCCTCACTTTGATGAGCTTGTCGGCCAGAAAATGATACAGATCTTGCACACCCCACGCTACCAGCACAAACGGCAAAAGCCCCAATAGCGCCGGGTCTATCGTAACGCCCTGGGAGCGGATCAGCCAGCTCACGCCCGTCACAATCAGCCCCAGCCAGGCCGCCCGAAGGAGCGTCCCGATCACCGGCCAGTGGGATACTGGGGAGCGGTGTGGGATCAGCGCGGCATAGGGCCACCACAGCATTACCCACAGCCGACCCAGCACCGGCACGCGCATGGCGCGCCGCTCTTCGAGGGTGATCTGCTTCATGTCCAGGTCTGGCGTTACCAGCAGGCCGATGGTCAGCCCGACCAGCACCGCCGCGTATGTGGGCAGCCAATCGCGGTGTTCTACCACCATCGGCGCGCCGATAGCGGCTACTGCTATCAAGTTGCAGGAAGAGATAGCGGCGTGCGTGCGTCCATCAGGCATCGCTCGCCTCCGCGTCGCTTTGCTGTTCTTTGCATACAAAATGGACGCTCTTCTGGAGCGTCACCCAGGATTGCCCGGCCATCTTTCATTCTCCCATATCTTGCAATCATTCGACACATTTCGGCACGCAGCGGTGCCGCCCCGCCTGATGGATAGGCGGGACAATAACCATATTCATAAAGGGCGTTTGCGTCAATTCACCCGGTCCTGGCGCGGGCGTGCATTTCGCGCCTGCTCGCGGTACAATACCCGCACATAACTCGGATGACAATGATCAAGAAAGGGGGCAGGGTCGAATGAAACATTTGCGTGAGGAATTGTGGTTCAACGTCCCTCAGCGGCGGGGATATATCAACATCACCGAGCAGGTGCAGCAGCTTGTGCGGAAGAGCGGTGTGCAGAACGGGCTGGTTCTTGTAAATGCGATGCATATTACCGCTTCAATTTACATAAATGATGCCGAAGAAGGGCTGATTCAGGATTACGACGACTGGCTGGAGCGGTTGGCTCCGCATGAGCCGACGTCGCAATACCGGCACAACCTGACGGGTGAGGACAACGCCGACGCCCACCTGAAGCGGCAGGTGATGGGGCGGGAGGTGGTCGTGGCGATCACCGACGGGCGGCTGGATTTCGGCCCGTGGGAACAGATATACTATGCCGAGTTTGACGGGCGTCGCCGCAAGCGGGTGTTGGTCAAGATCATCGGGGAATAGGGGGGCTGCCGCCGACGACGGGCGCAGGACGCGGCTTACCGGACGGGTGTGTGCTTGTCTATTTGTAGCGCAATATGGCGTGGGCCACACGATTTCATTCCAGAGAGGGGCAAGACATGGGCGAGATGACGCGGCTAGAGCGGATTACAGCGGCCAGCCGGGGCTTGCGAGCGGACCGGTTACCCTTTTTCCATTATTGGCGTCATAGCCAGATCGGCTGGGCAGAGCGAGAGTGCCGCAATCGCGGGATGGGGATGAGCTGGGTGCGCCCTTGTGCGGTGGAGGTCATGCACGGGGTAGAGACCACGCAGCGAAGCGTGCGTACGCCGCTGGGGACTGTGCTAGAAACCGAGTACTCGACCCCTGTGGGCAAGCTGTATACGCAGCACAAGATGGAACCCGGCGTCGGGCAATGGCATCCGGGGCGCAGTTGGCGGGATGTCTCGCCGTGGCAAACAGCGCACAGGATCAAGTCGCCTGAGGATTACGCGGTAGCCAAATACATCGTAGAGCATACCGAATATGTGCCCGACTATTTTCCCCTCGAGCAGGCCATGGAATGGCTGGGTGATGATGGCATGGTGCTGGTCGGGCTGCCCCCCTCGCCCATGCAAACGCTGCTGATCGACTGGATTGGCACCGATGAGGGGCGCTTTTTCTACCACTATGCGGATCATCGCGAGTTGATCGAAGACCTGTATGCTGCTCTCTGCAAGGCGCGGGAGCCGCTGTTCGAGATCGCGGCGCGCTCTCCGGCCCCGGCGGTGATGTGTGGCGAGAACATAGACGGGTTTATGGATGATCCCCGGCTGTTCCGGACCTATTTCATGCCTGTGTACGAGCAGCAGGCGAGCGTGTTGCACGCCCACGGCAAGCTGATGGCTGTGCATATGGATGGCCGCCTGGACAATCTCAAGCATCTCATCGCCGAGACGCCCATTGACATCATCGAGGCGTTTCACCCCATCCCTATGGGCAACGTGCCGCTCCGCGAGGCGCTCGCGCTATGGCCAGACAAGATCATCTGGGTGGGGTTCCCTGGCTCTGTGTACGAGCTTGGCCCCGCCGAGACGGTGCGCTTTACGCTGGACCTTTTGCGAGAAGCGATACCCGGTGACCGCGTGGTTATTGAGGTATCCACCGAGAACCTGGTCTC
>JAAYXX010000385.1 GCA_012515695.1 Chloroflexota bacterium | reverse complement strand
GGCAGATGAGCATGCTCCGGAATCTCCCAGCCAAAGGCGTTATAGAGCAGCACATGTTTCGGTGCGGAAGCCAGCCACTCGTCTCCCCTGAGGATATGGCTGATCTCCATCAGATGATCGTCAATGACCACGCCCAGATGATAAGTGGGGAACCCATCCGATTTGAGCAGGATCAGATCATCCAGCTCTTTATTGCTAACCACGATGCGCCCGCGCAGGCGATCCTCAAAGGCTGTCTCGCCGTCGACGGGTATCGCCAATCGCACCACAGGCTTGACGCCGGCGGCCTCATAGTCGGCAATCTGCTGGCTCGTCAGATGACGGCAGTGGCGATCGTACCCCGGCTTGATACCCTCGGCCCGCTGCTGCGCTCGCAGAGCCGTCAGACGCTCAGGAGAGCAATAGCAGCGATAGGCCCTGCCTTCCCGAATCAACTGCTCCGCATATTCCTGGTAGATATGCACACGATCCGACTGGTAGTAAGGGCCATAGCTGCCCCCGACCTCGGGCCCCTCATCCCACATGCACCCGAGCCACCGCAGACTATCCAGCAAGTGCGGCATCGCTTCGGGGTGGTAGCGTCCGCGGTCCGTGTCTTCAATGCGCAAAACAAACTTGCCGCCATGATGCCGCGCAAAGAGCCAGTTGTAGAGCGCGGTGCGCGCTCCCCCCAGATGGAAATACCCCGTAGGACTGGGGGCAAAGCGAACTCGAACATCCTGCGCCATGAAACACACCTCGATATCTAGAGTAGAGGATTTTCCTCACCGGGCCGTCGCAGCGCCACGCTCTGAGCGAGGCCCAGGGCAATCATCGTCGTGATTAGAGAGCTACCCCCATAGCTTACCATAGGCAGCGGCAGCCCGGTAACCGGCAGCAGGCTGGCATTGACACCCATGTTGATGAACACCTGGGCGAAAATGACAATCGTGACCCCGGCAACGATCAGACGGCCAGGTCCGTCCGCAGCGCGCTCAGCGATGCGGAAAAGCCGCATAAAAAGCACGATAAAGAGCAGGATCAGCACCAGGGCCCCGGCAAAGCCGAACTCTTCGCAGAGCACAGAAAAGATAAAATCGGTATGCCGCACGCGGAGAAAACGAAGCTGGCTCTGGCTGCCCCGCATGTATCCCTTGCCCCACAGGCCGCCCGAGCCAATACTGATCAATGCCTGGTTGATGTTGTAGCTGGACCCCAAAGGATCCTGTCCCGGGTTCAGAAACTCGGTGACACGCCCCCGCATATAGTCCTCCAGGCGGAACCAGACGACGGGTACCGCCCCGGCCGCCACCCCGCTCAAGGCGAGCAAATGGCGCCACCTGACACCCGAAACAAAGACCATTCCGATCCAGGTGATCGCCAGCAGTAGCACCATGCCGAGATCGCTCTGCAGATACACCAGCGCCGCGGGTATCCCCAAAACGACCACGGACTGCAACAGGGGCACAAGCGATTCTAGCCGGCGCTGCGATTCGCCCAGAACGCGAGCCAGCACCAGGATGACCAGCACTTTGCTCAGCTCTGAGGGTTGAATGCCAAAAATACCCACATCCAGCCACGCGGAGGTGCCAAAGGTCGGGTTCGCCACGATCAGGGTGACGACCAGGATGACCAGTGTGGCCACAAAGACCCAGAGGGCATTCTCGACCAGCAGACGATAGTCGACGATGGCCATCACCAGGTAGAGAACCAGACCGATGCCCGCAAAGAGCATCTGTCGCAGCAGGAGGTTGTCTCTCCAGTCATAGCCCGGATCTGTGGACGGAAGTTGGTAGGCGCTGTTGATCATCGCAAAACCGATGCCGATGATGACCAGCATGACGATGAACAGAACCCAGTCAAACCGTCTCAAGAAGGACATAGGATC